>JALWKR010000044.1 GCA_027081375.1 Persephonella sp. | reverse complement strand
CTTCCTGCAAGGGGAATAGGGGAAAAAACAATACAAAAGATTGCCTCTTTTAAAGAAACTGACTGGCTTCAGGCTCTTAATGATGCTTATGAACATCTATCTCCAAAAATAAAAGTAAAAGTCCAAGAGTTTTTAGAGATTATTGAGACAGTTAGAAAATACGGAAATGAAAAGCCTTCAGAGATGGCGAAGTATGTGTATGACGCCATAGATTATGAAAACTACCTTGCTTCAAAATATCCAAAAGACTGGGAAGATAGAGTAGCGAACATAAATGAGCTTTTTAATGCTCTTAGGGAAGTTGAACGCTCAGGAAAAACCTTTCTGGAGTTTTTAGAAGAAAGTTCTTTAGCACAAGCTCAAGATACTATTGAAGAAGCCAACAGTGTAAAAATTATGACTGTTCATGCATCTAAAGGTCTTGAGTTTCCTGTTGTTTTTATTGCAGGAGTTGATGAAGGAATATTCCCTTCAGGCCGTTCATTTGAAGACCTTGAATCATTAGAAGAAGAGAGAAGACTGTTTTATGTAGCAGTGACAAGAGCTAAAGAAAAACTTTTTATAACAAGAGCAAAATATAGAACCTCCTATAATGGAAGAGTAGAAGAAACAAAAGAGTCAAGATTTTTAAAAAATATAAAAAAAGACCTAAAAGTACTAACAACACGAAGAAATATTCCAGAAAAAACAAAAGTTTTATCTTCAAAAACAAAAAGGAGTATTCCTAACAGTATAATTTCATCATCTTCTTCCTTTAGAGTAGGACAGCTTGTAAAACACGATGTTTTTGGAAAAGGGGTTATAAAACAGATAAATGGGAATAAGGCTGTAGTTAATTTTGAAAACTTTGGAGAAAAACTTATAATGTTAGATTTCTTAGATAAAACTTAAATACAAGACCGGGGTTAATTTGTAAGATGTTTAGAGGTAAAAAAGTTGTTTTGGTAGCAGATTGGTTAGATAAATATGCAGGTTCAGAAAGAGTAATGACCAGCTTAATAAAAGCACTTAACGTAGATGAGATTTATACAATGATAAATATAATGACACAAAAGGATCTCCAGTTTCTTCTTGGAAAAAAGCGGGAAGACATTAAAATTTCGGATACAAACTTAAGAATATTTGGAAAATATTTTAGATATTTACTGCCTTTTTTTCCATATTTTGTTAAACAAATCTCTATATCTAAGGATACAGACATTATTATTTCTTCTTCTCATGCTGTAGCCAAAGGTGTTGATAAGCCAACTCCAGAGATATTACATATTTCCTATTTTCAAGCAAGAAATTTGAAATATATTTGGGATAATCCGGAACTATATTTCACAGGAATAAAATCCATTTTTAGATTATTTTTTCCTTATCTAAAAAAAGTAGATTTAGAATATGCAAAGAAACCAGACTATATCATTGCAAATTCCATTTTTGTACAGAAATGGGTAAAAAGAATCTATAATAGGAAATCATCTGTAATTTATCCTCCTGTAGATATTAATAAATTTTATATTTCAAAAAAGAGAAATGGTTATTACATAGCCATAGGAAGACTTGAATCGTATAAAAGATTTGATGTTCTTGTTAAA
>JALWKR010000043.1 GCA_027081375.1 Persephonella sp. | reverse complement strand
TCCTGGTCCTGCTCCAACAATATAAACCTTACCCATGACAGTATCCCCCTTTATCTAACAATAAAAATACCTGATGGATTTGGAACAGTAATTTCCTTCAGCTTTTTCCAGTTTTTTGTATCAAAAATTTTTACAGAGTTATCAAAATATGAGGATACATATAGTTTTTTACCCTCTTTTGAAAATCTAACATGCATTACCCTTTTACCTGCTGGAAAGGTTTTGATAACTTTTAGTTTTTTCAGGTCTATAATAGATAATAAATTGTCTTTATCTCCACTGTAATTAACAACTGCTATTTTCTTATCAGGGGATACTGTTATAAAAACAGGTAAACCTGCAAGGTCTATATGGTCAATAACCGCCATTTTGTTTATATCAACCACATAAGCCCTTTTTTCTCCAACTGCCGGGATAAGTGCTACATTGCCAGCAACGCCCCACATTCCAAAGTGGGGAATTTTGAAAACTATTTCCTGTTTGTTCTTAGAGAGGAATTTTGCTTTTTTGTATACAAATTTATCTAAATCCAGAATTCCAACACCTCTTTCTTTAAAAAATCCCACTATATATCTGTTTTTGTCAATAAGTGCATCAAAGGGCATTTTACCTGCATTTTCAACTTTGTATACCCTTTGAAAATCTTTTTTTGCATCAAGAACCCATATTTCATCTTTATCCATAAGGGCAAATGTGAGAAGGTTCTTGTATGGTTTTATTCCTACATTTCTTGAGCCTGTCTGGATTTCTTTGTGGATATCAAGGTCTTTTGTTAGAATTGTTACTTTTTTGGGGTCATAATGGGCAATTGCTATATATTTATCAATAAATGTAAATCCTATTCCGCTGTTTCCTGGTTTTATTTTTTTAAGTAATTTGTCGTTTCTGTTATCTATTTTTGAAAAATATCCATTTCTGGCTATACAATAGCTGTAATCCCCGTCGGTTTTTACTATTGCATGGTTTAGATTTCCAAGGTCGTGGATTTCTCCAACAAGTTTGTCATTCTCAATCACTGCAAGGGAACCTCTTTCCCTTTCCACAACATAAAGTTTTTCAGCAAGAGAAATATTAACCAGTATAAGTAGTAGAAGCAGTGCTTTTCTCATTACCCTCTCCTTCTTCTGATATATAGCAGTCTGGGTCTTCAGCGAATATATCCCCGTAAACTGCATAAGCTCGTGAACGGGAATTACCATTACATATCTCAAGATATCTGCAATTTGCACATCTTCCTTTAACTGGACGTGGATGCTGACGGAGTTTAGTCATAAGTCCATTTGAATTCACTATATCATAAAAGTTTTTTTCATAGATATTTCCAATTTTGTAGGGGAAATAGGTATCTGGCTTTACATATCCCCGGTAATCAATATCAAAAATCCTGACACCTGCCTGATTTCCGCCCCATCTTTTAAGATTTTGGTATAAAAGCTCAGCTTTTTCTGGATATTTTTCCTTAAATTTGTGATATAAAACAACTGCATCTGCTTCATTATTTCCTGTTACCACATCTATAGAAATACCTTTTTCCACATACTCAAAGGATTTGTCTATTATGAATTCAACATGCTTTCTGTATCTTT
>JALWKR010000042.1 GCA_027081375.1 Persephonella sp. | reverse complement strand
CAGGCAAAAAGAAGAAATCCAAATGCTATAGTTGTTGCAACAGGTTGCTATGCACAGGTTTCTCCTGATGAATTAGCGAAGATAGAAGAGGTAGACCTAGTAATAGGAAACTCCCATAAAACAGCTGTTTATGAAATAGTAGAGAGCTTTATAAACGAGAGAAGACAGGAAAAAGTTTTTATAGACAATATTTTTAGAAAAAATGAGTTTGATACTTTTCAAATTAGCACTTTTTATGAAGGTGCCAGACCTATTCTCAAAGTTCAGGAAGGATGCAACAGTTTTTGTAGTTTCTGTATTATACCTTTTGCAAGAGGGAAGGTAAGAAGTGCAAAAATTAAAGAAGTTATTCAGCAGATAAAATTATTGGTAGATAAAGGGTTTAAAGAGATAGTACTTACAGGAACGCAGCTTTCCCAGTTTGGATGGGATAATAACGAAAATCTGTACTCCCTTTTAAAAGAGATTGTAAAAATCCCTGATTTATACAGAGTTAGACTTTCCTCTATGGGTGTAAATGAATTAGATGAAAATCTTATAGATTTGCTAACATCAGAAGAAAAAATAGCTCCTCATTTTCATCTTTCTATACAGTCTGCTGATGACAAAGTTTTAAAAGACATGAAAAGAAACTATACAGTTAAAGAATATATTGAGAAAGTAGAAAAGATTATAAACAAAAGACCTGAAACAGCAATAGGAACAGACATAATAACTGGATTTCCTACAGAAGATAAAAAAGCTTTTGAAAATACAGTAAAAGTAGTTAAAGATATTCCTTTTGCATATATACATGTTTTTACATACTCTCAAAGAGAGGGAACAAAAGCAGTTTCTTATGGAGATAATGTTCCTCCGCAGGAAAAGAAAAGAAGAACAGCTATCTTAAGAGAAATATCACAGGAAAAAAATATTTCCTTTAGAGAAAGATTTTTAAACAAACCTCTTGAAGTTCTTGTTATAAGTGAGAAAGATGGAAAGAAAGTAGGTATTTCAGGAAACTATATACACATAGCCTTTGACTCAAACAAGAATGTTAACTCAATAACAAAAGTTTTATTAAGAGATGTTGGCATAGAAAGAGAAGATAATTTTGGTATAGAGATAAAGGAGGAAAAATAATGAGATTTATAAAGATTTTTCTTGCAGTAGTTTTTATTTTTAATGTCTCTTTTGCTGTAAATAGTGCAGAGTCTATTTTAGAAAGAACTCAAAATTTAAACACTACAGTAGAAACAGTCAAGGAATCTAAAGAAGAAAAGAAGTTAGGATATCCATACTACCCTGTTTCTGATGAACAACTTGCTGAGTATATTGGTAAGAATTACAAAAAGTTTAGAGGTATTACTGAAGAAGGGAAAGTTGTAAATATAAAGAAACTTATAGATGGAAAACCTGCAGTTTTAATATTTTTTGCTATAGGAGATAAACCAGGGACTTTTGATTTTCTTCCTAATATGAACAGGCTGTATGAAAAATATAAAGATAAAGTTGCTTTTGTTGCAGTTTTATTAAGTAGATCTGATAAAGAAGAAGTTCAGGAACTAAAAAAAATACTTCCTCTAAAAATACCTGTTTTAAGGGCATACAACGAAGCTATCAGTAGATATAAAATCACTAAGTTAGATGTCCCTTATATAGTTTTTATAGATAAAGAGGGAAAAGTTAGACATATTATTCTAAGACCAGAATCAGAAATGATTAAAGAATCTCCTAAAGTAGAACACCCTGAATATAAAGGCAAATCCCAATCTCAAAGAATAGAGATGAGTATGAAAACAATAGAAAAGTATATACAGGAAATAATAAAGTAAGGAGCTGAATATGGAGCAGGTAGGACAAATTGAATTTTTAATAGATAAGGATATTTTTTCTCTTCCTGAAGAAGAAAGAACTAAAGTACTAAAAGAAGAATTTGAAAAACACAGTTATATTCCAACTGATGAACCAGTAGTTGTTAGAGAAGGGAAAATTTCCTCAATAAGAGCTGTAGAAAAGGATACTCAGGAAGAAGTTGAGCTATATGTTTTTGCTAAAGTTATTAAAAAAGGAGATACACAAAAGACATATATATCTGCAAAGGTTGTTTAGTAGTTTTGTCCACATAAATTTAATTATTGAGCTATAAAATATAGATAAAAAGGAGGGCTAAAAATTGGAAAAAGTTAGACTTTTAAAAAAGCTCATAGACGCTATATATGAAAGAGATTATGACGAGATCCATAAACTTGTTGATATTTTAAATGTAGATTTAAACCAAATCTACGAATATGAAGGATCTCCTCTTCACGTAGCTGTTAAAGAAGGAGACATTGAACTAGTTAAGCATTTCCTAGAAAAAGGGGCAAATCCAAATATTCAAGGAGCTTTTGGAGAAACTCCTTTACATATAGCTGTAGATAGAGGATATGAAAGTATTGTAAAGCTTCTTTTAGAAAAAGGAGCAAATCCTAATATTCAAAGTAACGAAGGAAATACTCCTCTTCATATTGCTGTTATAGCAAGTTCTGCTGATATTACTTATGAACTGTTAAAAGCAGGAGCAGATAAAAACATTAAAAATAAAGCAGGAAAAACACCTCTAGATTTAGCAATGGAGTTAAACGATGAAAAAATGATAAAAATACTCTCTTAGAGTTCTTGAAATAGTAAATAAAAATGTTATAATAAATATTCCTTTCTTTCGGCGGAGTAGCCAAGTGGTAAGGCAGGGGACTGCAAATCCCTTATACCCGGGTTCGATTCCCGGCTCCGCCTCCAATTAAAATTTCCTCAAAGCCTATAATAAAATCAACCCTTTTAGAAGATTTTATGGTTGAATTTGTGAACTACTCGCTGTTAAAACAGCGAGCTTCCTGCTTCACAGCTGGATGTCTCGTAGACTGCAGATTATCTTGCATTCCGCCGACAGAGTCAGCTCCACAATCCCTCTGGGATTGAGCCTGCACCTTTTGGTGCAGAGCACAGGCTTGAGCTTGGGTAGTTCCTACCCTACCACCCGTAAGGTGGGTGAGCCCTACCTTGTATAGATTTTTACTTGCATTCTCATCTCTATCGTTCTGTGTCCCACATACAGGACACCGCCATTTTCTTACTGATAGTGTAAGCTGGTCGTTTTTGTATCCGCATACATTACAGATCTTACTGCTTGCATAAAATCTATCCGCTTTGATTATCTGCCTTCCATACCATTTTGCCTTATACTCCAGCATCCTCATAAATTCATACCAGCTTACATCTGCTATCTGTTTTGTATGCTCTATCAAGGTTCTCTACACTTTCTTGTAGGCTCTGGCTGTTTGCTTCTTTTAAAAATGGATATTCTTCTTTTAGCTGTGGTAGTTTTTTCTTATATTCATAGTAGTTCCATTTTATTCCTTGTTCTTCAAATTCTTTCTTGGATATTTCCAATAGTCTGTTGTATACAAATCTGCAGTGTCCAAATTGAATGTTTAGGAAATGCTGTTGCTGTTTATTTGGGTAAAGCCGAAATCTGTATGTATATTCTGTTATCATAGCTAAATATCACCTATTACATTATAACGCAAAACTAACGATAAAAAGATATTTGGCTCATTTCATTTCGCCTCAAATTATAAATTTGTCTGGCTTACGCCAGTGTGCTGTATCCACCCTTTAAAAAGGGTGGAATTAGCACATAGTTTTTCTTAAATTTTCTAAAAGAAAAGCATTGGAATGAGAAAGCTTGATAGTTGTAATTTTTGTATTACCATGTTTTTGTAGTATTACACACTTTAAGGGATGAGAAATGTATGTTACGAAAATAACGAAAATAACTAAGAATTCTTCTAATTCTGCTTCAAGGGCTTCCTGAAGTGTTTGTTGGATTAAATCTCTTATTTTTTGTTTTATATCATTTTTTATTTTTACACACTTTGGTGGACACTCCCTTTTATTATGTTTTATAGCGTTTCTGAGGTGCCCCTATTTTCTTCTTTTTTCTTTTGGAAGAGGAAGTAAATCCTTTTCTACTCTCTCCCACTGAGCTGGCTTTAGGTTTCCTAAACTAATTTTTCCTATTTGTGTTCTAATTAATCTTACTACTGGATAACCAAAAGATTTCATAAATCTTCTTATAATCCTTTTTTGACCACTATGAATGGTAATTTCTAAAACAGTGCTATTTTTTTTCTTTTTTAGAATTTTTATGTCATCAGGTCTTAAAAATCCATCTTCTAAATGAGCACCTTTTCTCATTTTGTTAAACTTTTCTAAATTAACTCTGCCTTTTACTTCAACAATATACGTTTTTTTTACCTTATTTTTAGGATGCATTATAAGATTTGCCACATCCCCATCATTTGTTAAAAGCAAAAGTCCTTCACTTTCATAATCAAGTCTTCCTACAGGGAAAACTTTTTCTTTTATACCTACTTCTTTAAACAAGTCTGTAAGAGTTTTTCTGCCAAATCTATCTTTTCCTAATTGAGTTAGATATCCCCTTGGTTTATAAAGTTTTATATAAACCTTTTTATCTTTTGGTTTTAAAACTTTTCCTTCAACTTCAACTGTATCTTTTTCTGGGTTTATTTTTAATCCAAACTCTTTTACAACTTTATTGTTTACTCTAACTTTTCCTTTTTCTATAAGCTCATCAGCTTTTCTACGAGAACAGTAACCTGTTGAAGCAATAAACTTGTTTAAACGAACTTCCATATTTTCCTTTAAGGGTACGATTTTATTACAGAGAAAGAATATATTAAAGAAATTTATTTTCAAGGGATAGATTAAACTATCCCTAATACTTTCACTATTACCCTCTTTGGTCTTTGTCCGTCATACTCTGCATAGAAAATTTCCTGCCATGGACCAAGGTCTAAATCTCCATTTGTAACAGGAACAACAACCTGAAGATGAGTTAAAAGGTTCTTTAGATGAGCATCTCCATTATCTTCACCTGTAAGATGGTGTTTGTAATCTTTTCTAAATGGAGCCAGTTTTTCTAACCATTCCCATATATCTTCATGTAATCCTTCCTCATCATCCTGTATAAAAACAGATGCTGTTAGATGCATTGCAGAAACAAGGCAAAGGCCATCTTTTATTCCTGAAGCTCTAACAATTTCCTTGACTTTATCAGTTATCCTTATTAGCTCTCTTCTATTTTTTGTGTTAAAAAGTAGATACTCAGTATAAGCTTTTGCAGATCCTTCAAAGGAAATTGGCATTTTAACCTCCTTTTGCCCTAAACTCATCTATCATTTTTTGAGATTCAAGCTTTGCCATCCTTTCAATAATTGCCTCTTTTATACCAGTCATTCTTCCTATAGCTTCAATATATTGAAGGAAATATCCTTCCATTATAACTCCCGCTATAGTATCTGTTATTTTCTTAAAGGCAGTATATACTTCCTTTGCCTCTTCAGGAGAAAAATTTTCAAAACATTTTTGAGCTATAAAGTTTTGTACTCTTGCCATCATACTGTGCATAAAGGCATTATCAACTCCTCTTGCAATATGAACAAGACCAACAAACCATTGGTGTTCCCAGAAAGAAAAATCTTTTTTTCCTTCTAAAAGTCCCAGATACCATTCTTCAAGGGTCTTTTCAACTTTAGGTCTTTCATTTTCATGAAATATCTTTTTGGTTGGCTCGTATGAAAACAATGTATCATAAAAGTCCTTAACTACTTCATCTTTCCATTGAGCTAGCGTGTCTTTATGTTTAGATAATATTTCATAATCTTGATCACTTAATCCTGTTAGAACTTCATAATGTTTTAGAATTTCATGTAATTTCTGATTTATATTAGCCATTGATTCACCTCCGCAGGTAAGGTAAAAATATCATAAATGTAAAATTTGCTAACATCAAATTTTTGTATAATATTTCGTTATATTTAAAGTAATAATGAGGACAGCATGATTGTTATATTTGATGTTGATGGGGTTTTAATAGATGTATCAAAGTCTTACCACTACTCTATAGTTGATACTGTCACTTTCTTTTCAGGAAAAAAAGTTAGTAAAGAAGCTCTATTGGACATAAAATTCTCATTTAACATAAACAACGATTGGGATGCTTCTATAGCAGGAATTATTTTTTCAAAGCTAAATATACCATTGGAAAAGTTTAAAGAAATATTTAAAGAGTACAGCCAATCTTTAGAAAAAATGTATCAATTTGCTACAGAGCATAATATCACATTGCCAGAATACCAAGAGTTAGTAGATTATTTTGAAAAAAGATATCAGGAACACAGAAAAAAAGAAGAGCTTATATTTCCCCACGATGTATTAGAAAGAGTTTCTAAAAAAGCTGATATATTAGGAGTAATAACAGGAAGGCCTTTTGATGATTTAGATTATTCTTTTAAACACTTTGATTTATATAAATACTTTGACTATATAATCACTGAAGATGATATTCCAAAACCTGAGCTTAGGAAACCTTCTGCTTATCCACTAAGATTATTTTTTGAAAAAGTTTCTTACGAAGAGCCAGTATTTTACATTGGAGACACAAATGCAGATTTGCAGATGGTAAATTCATTTAATAAAGAAGAAAATAAAAATGTAAATTTTATACTTAAGGAAACACCTCATAATCAAGATATAAATACTGAGATAAAAATAAAAGAAGCAGATGAAATATGCGAGGTACTAAACAGTTATGATTATAGCCATTGACGGACCTGCGGGTTCTGGAAAAAGCACAATAGCAAAACTACTAGCTAAAGAGCTAGGATTTACATATATAGACACTGGTGCAATGTACAGAGCTGTAGCTTTAAAGATAAAACGTTTAGGAATAGACCCAGATAATAAAGAAGCTGTGATAAATGTATTGAAAGAAACAGATATAAGATTAAAAAACAATGAAGAAATTAAAGTGTTTTTAGATGGAGAGGATGTTTCCTCAGAAATTAGAACAGAAGAAATAGGGAAAATAGCATCGAAGATAGCAAGATATACAGAAGTAAGAAAAATACTAGTTGAGATGCAGAGAAAGATAGGCGAAGAAGCAAAAAATGCAGTTATAGAGGGAAGAGACACAGGTACAGTTATATTTCCTAATGCAGATATAAAAATATTTATGACAGCAAAACCTGAAGTGAGAGCAGAAAGAAGATTTAAAGAGTTAAAAGAAAAAGGGCTTAATGTATCCTATGATGAGATTTTAAAGGAGATTGTAGAGAGGGATAAACTAGATACTACTAGAAAGGATAGTCCTCTAAAACCTGCAAAGGACGCAATTATAATAGATACTTCAGATAAAACATTAAAGGATGTTTTTAAGGAAATCTTGTCTATAGTAAGAAGCAGATTATCCACAAAGTAAAAACATCTTGAAATTTATTTAAAACATATATAAAATATTTATCTGCCTATGCGAGAGTGGCGGAACTGGCAGACGCGAGGGACTTAAAATCCCTTGGCCG
>JALWKR010000041.1 GCA_027081375.1 Persephonella sp. | reverse complement strand
GAAATCCATATTTCAGAACACCTTCTCTAAACACAGCCCTTTGGATGCCTGATGAGATGATGAGAAGGATAAAAGAAGGAGAACCTTTATACTTCTTTGACCCTGCAGAATGTCCAGAGCTTGTTGAAAGCTGGGGAGAAGAGTTTAAGAAAAAATACGAAGAATGCATTAAAAAAGCTGAAGAAGGAAAACTAAAAATATGGAAAAAAGAAGAAGATAGCAAAGGTTGGTTCAACAGATATCTATTCAAACTTGCTAAAACAGGTCATCCATGGCTTTGTTGGAAAGATAGACATAACGAACATAACGTATGTCCAGAATATAGTGTTATAAACTCATCTAATCTCTGTGTTACAGGAGATACACGTCTTGCTACTCAGTGGGGACTAGTTAAAGCAGAAGAGCTTTTTGAAAAAGGAGAACCTATAGTTGCTACTTATGATAAAAGAACAGATGGAAACTGGAAAGATTATGGAGTATCAACAGCACAATGCTTAAGAATGTATAAAACAAAAGAAAACGCAGATGTTTACGAAGTTACAACAAAAGAAGGATACAAAATCAAAGCAACAGACTGGCACGAGTTTTACAGAGCTGTTCCTACCAAAACTATCAATGGTTATCCTGTTGACTACAGAATAGAAAAAGTAAAACTTTCAGACCTTAGACCAGGAGATAAACTTTTAATCCAATCAGGAGAAGGACAGTTTGGAACAGAAGGATATTATGAACTTGGACTTTTAACAGGTTTAATCGCTGGAGATGGAACATTTGCAAATAAAGGGAAATATACATCTGTATGTATAGACCTCTACAATGAAGATATTGAGCTTGCAGACAAGGTTTTAGAAGCAATAGACACAGTTTTAGAAAGAGATTACAATTCAGTAAATAATAGAAACTATACAAACGTATTACCTAAGGTATTTAATCACACACAAAATAGCAAAAAAATTAGATTTTCTAACCAGAGATTAGCAAAAGTCTTAGAAAAGTATGGATACTCAAAAGAGAATAAACTTTCTGTTCCTGAATTTGTATTTAAAGGAACAAAAGAAACAGTTATAGGATACATACAGGGAATATTTACTGCAGATGCAACAGTAAACAAAATAGAAAACAAGGGTATACCTACATTCTCCATTCAGTTAGCAAGTAAAAACAAAAAGCTATTAGAAGATGTTCAGATACTACTTGCAAACTTTGGTATAAAATCTTCTATCTCAAAAATGAGAGACTACGAAAAAGGACACTTTAGTTACATTGATAAAAGTGGTGAAGAAAAAATATATGATGTAAAACCTTTATATAGACTTCTACTCAATGGAATAAACGCAGTTAAATTTGTTGAAGAAATCGGATTTTTAGGCAAGAAACAGGAAAAGGCATTAAAAATATTAGAAGAAAGAGAAAAGCTTGGATATCCAAGATATAGCAGAAAAACAGAACATTTCTTCGCAACAATTTCTGAAATAAAATACGTAGGAAAAGAAGATGTATACGACACAACTCAGCTTTACAACCACTCATTAATATTCAACGGAATAGTAACAGGAAACTGCACAGAAATCTCAATTCCAAACTCTACAGAGTCTA
>JALWKR010000040.1 GCA_027081375.1 Persephonella sp. | reverse complement strand
CTAGCAACAGCTTCTTTTCTTTTTCCTGTTCCGTAATGAGAAACTTTAGGATCTATTTTAACTATCTCTGCCAAGACTAATTACCTCCACTAAAAGTTTTTCCAGAGCTGTTTTAGCTCTTCAAGATTTTTTGGATTTTGAGCCTGATGAGGATGTTCAGAGCCAGTATAAACTTTAAGTCTTTTCATAAATCTTTTCTGGAGTTTATTTTTAGGAAGCATTCTTTCAACAGCAAGTCTTATAACTTCTTCTGGTTTGTGTTCTAACATCCATTTTAAAGATCTAACATTTAAACCACCAGGTCTGTTTGTGTGCCATTTATACTCTTTATCTGTAAGTTTTTTTCCAGTTACAGTGATTTTATCTGCGTTTAAAACAATGACAAAATCACCTACATCTACATCTGGCTGGAAATAAGGCTTGTGTTTTCCTCTTAAAATATTTGCTATTAATGTGGCAAGTCTTCCTAAATTTTTACCAGTAGCATCTATTACGTACCACTCTCTTTTTACATCTAATTTACGAGCATCTACAGTTTTCATTAATCCTCCTCTGTTAGCAATTGTTGATACAAGTTTATTATTAAAACATAATAACTTACATTTAGTCAAACTAAAAAGTTTAAAAGCCGTATAGATATATCTTTATGTTCCAGGAACAATTAAACCGTAGTTTCCTGCCTTTTTCCTGTATATAACATTAATTTCTCCTGTTTCAGCATTTCTGAAAGGTAGGAAAAAGGCTCCCATTTCCTCAAGAAGCATTCTTGCATCTTCTACAGTAAGAGGTTTTTCAAGAGGCATAGGTTCTTCTACTATAAGAGCCCTTTCTATACTTTCTTCCTTTGTTACAGTTCTTCTTTCTAGTTCTTTTAATTTAGCAAGTCTTCTTCTTTCTTCTTTTCTTCTAGCTTTTAATCTTACAAGCTGTCTTTCTACTTCATCTATAACAAAATCTATAGCAGAGTATAGGTCATTGCTTTCTTCCCATGCGTGAATAACTCCACCACCTGGAGTATTAAAGTAAATATCAATATCAACTCTGTTTCTATGTCTATGTGGCTCAAAGGAATAGGTAACCCTAACATTTACAGAATCCTCTGCAACATCAATGTCTTTTAAATAAGGCTTTAATCTCTCAAGTTTGTGCTCAGTATAACTTCTGATAAAATCTGTAACATCAATGTTTTTCCCTACGTGCTCAATCTTCATCCTTTTTTCCTCCTTGTTCTTGAGTCAGGTATACCTAATTCTTCTCTATATTTAGTCACTGTTCTTCTCGCTATTTTAATACCCTTCTCTTTTAAGATATTGACAATTGCCTGATCGCTCAACGGTTTTTTCTTATCTTCCTTTTCAATTAACTCTTGGATCATATATTTTACCTTCTCTGTTGATATATCTCCATTGGAAGTTTGAAGTTTAGAAGAGAAAAATGCCTTTAAAGGTAGTACTCCTTGAGGAGTTAAAGCGTATTTACTATTAACTGTTCTGCTTATTGTTGACTCATGTAATCCTACTTTTTCTGCTATATCCTTTAATGTTAAAGGTTTTAGATACTCTCTTCCTTTTCTTAAAAATTCTCCCTGTTTTTCAACAA
>JALWKR010000039.1 GCA_027081375.1 Persephonella sp. | reverse complement strand
ATCTCTTATGGAAAAGTAAGTAAGGATCAGTGGCTTCAGGTTCATAGAGAAGCCCATGAACTTGGAATGACAACTACTGCAACAATGATGTTTGGACATATAGAAAAACCTGAGCATATCATTGAACATCTTTCTCATATAAGAAACCTTCAAGATGAAAGTCTTTCTAAAGGAAAAGGATATTTTACAGCGTTTATTCCATGGACATTCCAAAAAGGAGGTACACAGTTAGACCATATAGAAACAGCTACAACTGTATGGTACCTAAAAGTTCTGGCAGTATCCAGAATATTTTTAGATAATTTTGACAATATTCAAGCTTCCCATGTTACTCAAACAATGAAAGTAGGACCTGTTGGACTTCATTTTGGAGCTAATGACCTTGGAAGTACAATGATAGAAGAGAATGTTGTTGCTTCTACAGGATGGAAGGTAGCTGCTCCAAGACCTGAAAAAATGGCAGATATTATTAAAAAAGCAGGATTTAAGCCAGCTCAGAGAGATACATACTACAACATAGTAAGATACTTTGATTAATGCACTAAATTTGTGCAAAAGTAATAAACTTAATACATGAGAATAATAAAGATTTAATTTAATTAATTTTTTTCTTTTGTGCTTGATTGAAAAATCATCAATATCAACCACTTACCTCTATTTGACACCCACAATATATAGTGCTTAAATTTATTTCCACACTATATATTGTGTTTAATTGGAGGGACCGGCTATGAAAAAATTAGGTTTCATTGGAAAAACATCTGTTAGAGATAATATCAGACTTACAGAAAATCCTCGCTATCCTGTTTTCAAAGATATCTATGTAAAGCAAAAAAAAGCAGTCTGGTTTCCAGAAGAGTTAAATATACAGCAAGATGTTCTTGATTACAAATCATTAACTCCAACAGAAAAAGACCTTTTTGATAGTGCTGTTGGATACTTTGCTTCTTCAGAACTCCTTGTTCAAAATGTTCTTGGAAATGGTTTTTTCCCTGTTTTAACTGATCCTTATGCAAAGATGAGTTTTTCTACCCAGATGTTTATGGAAAACATTCACTCAGACTTTTTTGAAATAATACTTAACAGCTTTGAGATGGATAGAAGAAGGATCTACAACATAACCCTTGAGGATAAGCTTTTAGAGGAGAAACAAGAACTTATTATAAGAGCTGTTGACAGAATAACTTATGGAAAGGCTGACCCTGATACCCTTGAAGGAAAAAAGCAGATATTAACAGCAATTCTTCTTAATAACATTATTCAGGAAGGAATGTTTTTCTACTCAGCTTTTGCCCATTTCTTTGCAATGAAGGACACAGGAAAGATGAAAAATGTTGTTTCAGGAGTTGAACTTGTCCTTATAGATGAGTCTCTCCACCTTCAAAACGGTATAGAAGCTATACTCACTATTGTTGAAGAAAATCCAGAAATAGTAGATGATGAAAAGTTTGTTGATAACATTCAGGAAACAATTATTGATGCTGTGGAACTTGAGCTTAACTACCTTAAAACTAAGTTTGGTGGAACAACTATTTTTGGCGTTTCTTATAAAGAGCTTGAGCAATATATGAAATATATAGCAGACAGAAGACTTGAAGAAC
>JALWKR010000038.1 GCA_027081375.1 Persephonella sp. | reverse complement strand
GAATGCTATATAGAAAATATCAAAAGATTTTTGGAGAAAAGTAAACATGCAGGAAATTCAGTTAGCAAAACAGTTTTACATAGATGAAATGAATGATTACATAACATACTCAGAAATAGCTTCTTCTATTAGAGATAAACAGCTAAAGGAAATTCTTCAAAAAATAGCAGGTATGGAGAAAAAACATGCTCAGTTCTGGAAGGATTTTCTTCAAAAAAGAGGAGAAAAAGAACCACAGGTAGAAGTAAACAGGATAAAAATTTCTCTTCTTAAGTTTGTTGCAAAATTTATAAATCCTCTTCTTGTTGTTTCTTTTTTAGAACTTGGGGAAGCAAATGCTTATGAAAAGTATTACAAATTTCTAAAAAGTACATCTCTTGGGAAAGATGAGGAAGAAAAATTAAAAAATATTATCCTTGATGAGATAGAACACGAAACAGTTTTTGCAAAAGAAACTGAAAAAACAGGTATATCAAATATAAGAGATTTTGTTCTTGGAATGAATGATGGTCTTGTGGAAATTTTAGGAGTTGTTACAGGACTTTCAGCTGTTTATTTAGATAAACCATTTATTGTTGCAGTTTCAGGACTTATTGTTGGTGTAGCTGGAGCTTTATCTATGGGAATTGGAGCTTTTATATCTGTCCGTTCCCAAAGGCAGGTAAATGAGGCTATAAGGGAAAAACTTCAAGTTATATTTGATCTATCTCCTGAAAGAGCAGTAGAGGAGTTTAAAGAAAAGCTTCTTGAAACAGGTATTCCAGAAGATTTAGCAGATGAGATAAGTAAAAAACTTGGAAAGAATAAGGAATCTATAAAAAAACTTCTTATAAAAGAAACTGATGAGAATGAGATAGCTTCAGGCTTATTTACAGGATTTGCTTATCTTTTTGGAGTTTTATTTCCTGTTTTGCCATACTTTATAGCTCCTTCCTCAATGGTAGCCCTTCCTTTCTCTATAATCTTTGCAGGATTAGCTTTGGCTGTTGTTGCTACAATAATTTCAATGCTTTCTGGAATTAATATAAAGAAAAAGATACTGGAAATGGTTTTATCTGCATTTTTCGCTGCAGGGGTATCTTACGCTTTTGGATCTCTTATGCAAAATCTATTTGGAATAAATATATAGAAGGAGAAGCTTATGCCGTACAGTATGACAGGATTTGGATACGCAGTTAAAGACTTTCAGGAGTATGAGATCACAGTAAGAATAAAATCTGTAAACAACAAAGGAATAGACATTAGTATCAAGGGACCTAGAGATATTCTCTTTTTTATAGACCTAGACATTAGAAACCTTATAAAAAAATATTTTGAAAGAGGTAGTTTTCAGGTTTTTATAGATATTAAGTATAAAAAACCTAAAATTTTTATGAACGTAGAAAATCTAAAAACTGCTGTTGACAGTGTTAAAGAGATAATGTCTCAGATTGGTATTTCTCCTAGCGATGATAAAATCTATGATATTGCATCAGGTTTAGCTTCAGAACTAGAAGAGAATGTTATAGATGAAGAGCTAAAAAAACATATTCTTGAAACTGTTGAAGAAGCTGCAAAAGCTCTAAAAGAAGAAAGAAAAAAAGAGGGAGAAAAGCTTATTCAGGACA
>JALWKR010000037.1 GCA_027081375.1 Persephonella sp. | reverse complement strand
TTCTTCCATAGCTCTATAATTTGCTTTCCTGCCTGTCTTGCAAGTTCCTGTCTCCTTGGATCTATAGCTAAAATTGAACCGTTTCCTGGAAGAGCAACTCCAAGGGCTTCAGCTAAACAGTTCATTGAGTTTGCTGTAAACATACCTGAGCACGAGCCACAGGAAGGACATGCATTTTCTTCTATAACTTTAAGTTCAGTTTCAGTCATCTTCCCTTGGGAAACTGCTCCCACTGCTTCAAAAGCTGTAGCAAGGTCTATAGCCTTTCCATCAGGAGTATGACCAGCAGCCATAGGACCACCGCTAACAAAAATAGTAGGGATATTTAGTCTTGCTGCAGCCATCATCATTCCTGGAACTATCTTGTCACAGTTTGGTATACAAACAAGAGCATCTAGCTTATGAGCTTCTACCACTGTTTCTATAGCATCAGCTATTATTTCTCTACTTGGAAGAGAATAATGCATACCTGAGTGACCCATTGCTATACCATCGTCAACTCCAATGACATTAAACTCAAAAGGAACTCCTCCAGCTTCTCTTATAGCGTCTTTTACTATCTGAGCAAATTCTCTTAAATGAACGTGCCCTGGGATTATATCTATATAAGAGTTGGCAACTCCTATAAATGGTTTACCAAAATCCTCCTCTGTTAAGCCACAGGCTCTAAGTAAACTCCTGTGAGGAGCTCTTTCAAAACCTTTTTTTATTTCATCACTTCTCATATAAATCCTCCAAAATCTTTTGATTACAATATATTGTATCAGTGAGGTAGATAATTTAATATATCTTCAGGTTTATAAATCTCTATAATCCCTTCAACATCGTGCGTTTTATACCCTAAAACAGTTTTACCAAGGATAAATGAGTATGCTATTTCTGATAATGTTCCATAGTTTCCTCCTATAGCAATAACTAATTCCCCTGATGCAACAACAACAGGATTTCTATTCCAGTTCATACCTGTATTTATCTTTATATCAACAAAAGGATTTGCCTCCTCACCTGTGTAAGAGGGCATTATTCCTACTGTTAAACCGTTTTCTTCTTTAGCACCTCTGCAGACTGCCTCCATAACTCCACCTCTTCCTCCACAAACAATTCCAAATCCTCTACTAGCCAACAGTTTTCCAACTTTATATGCAAACTTGTATTCATCACTTTCAGGAAAGGCTGTAGAAGAACCAATAACAGATATTAGTCTCATTAATATCCTCCAAAAAAGATTTTTTATAATAATAATGTTTTAAAAATTTTCAGGAGAGTAGAAATGCCTTATGTAAATGTAAAAGTAGCTGGAAATCTCACAAAAGAGCAGAAGAAAAAGATAGTAGAAGGAATAACAAAAGTATTAGAAGAAGTAGCAAATAAGCCACCTGAGGCAACATATATTGTTATAGAAGAAGTAGACAGAGACAACTGGGGAAAAGGTGGGAAGCTATTATCAGACAAATGATATAATAGATTCATGCCATATCAAGAGGAACTTTCTAAACTTAGAAATAAGATTGATGAAATAGATAGGGAAATACTAAGACTTCTCAACGAAAGAGCTAAATTAGCTAAAGAAGTTGGACATGTAAAAAAACAGTATAATCTTCCTATATATGTTCCAAGTAGAGAAAAGCTTATTTTTGAAAGATTAAAAGAGATTAATAAAGAGTTTGGGGAAGAGTTTCCTACAGACGCAATTGTTCCTGTTTTTAGAGAGATTATTTCTGCCTGCAGGTCTACTGAAGAAAATCTTAAAGTTGCATATCTTGGTCCAAGAGCAACATTTACTCATCAGGCAAGTATAAAACAGTTTGGTCAGGCTGTAGAGCATATTCCTGTTCAAACTATAAAAGATGTTTTTGAAGAAATAGTTAGAGATAGGGCTGATTTTGGTGTTGTTCCTGTAGAAAATACTATTGAAGGTATTGTTAATTATACTCTGGATCTTCTTGTAGATTATCCTTTAAAAATAACAGGAGAGATTATACTTGAGATATCCCTCCACCTAATGAGCAGCAATCCAAATATGAATGAAATATATAGAGTTTACTCCCACAGACACGCGTTAGCAGAGTGTAGAGAGTGGCTTCAAAAGGAACTTCCAAATGCCCAGCTTATAGAGGTAGAAAGCACAGCTAAAGCTGCTGAAATGGCAAAAGATGATTATGAAGCAGCAGCTATAGCAAGTGAAGCAGCAGCAGATATATACGGATTGCATATCCTTGCTAGAAAGATAGATAAACATATTTACAACTTTACAAGGTTTTTAGTTATTGGTAGAGAGATACCCCCTCCTTCAGGAAATGATAAAACAACCTTTATATTTTCTTTAAAAAATGAGGTTGGAGCTTTATACAAAACATTAGAGCCTTTGTATAAACACGGAATTAATATGACTAAAATAGAATCTAGACCTTCTAAAAGAGAGGCGTGGGATTACCTATTTTTTACAGATATAGAAGGTCATATAGAAGATAAAAAGATTAAAGACGCTCTTGAAGAATTAAAAGCAAATTCCCCTTTCTTCAAAATTCTAGGATCCTACCCTAAAGCAGAATAATTTTGAAAAAAAAGCAAAGTTATAGTATTATTCTTATACTGTTAAGATTAAATTAATAAACAATAAATAAAATATTATTTTTCCGCTATTATTTATTTCTCCTTATATGGAGGGGGATATGAGATTTTTAGCAAGTCTTTTTGTATTAATGTTTATCGTTTCGTTTTTTTCCTGTAATTCTTCTAATAGTGATAATAACAGTGCAACTACAGAAATAAGAAATATAAGTGAGAAAAAGAGCATTGTTAAACTTAACTTTGATGTCTTTTTTACAACTAAATCTAAAAAAATTTCTCCATCGGATTTTAATAATATTTCTTTTAAACTTCCAAATGGAGAAGTTGTTATCTTAAAAAGGGAAAGGATAGAAGAAAGAAAAGATGGATTTAGTTGGTTTGGAACAGTTGACGGCTATACAGACAGTAGCTTTATATTAACAGTTTCCAATGGTATTGCTTACGGTAAGCTAAGAATTGAAAGAAGATTGTTTGAAATAAGACCTTTTTCTATAAAAAAAGATTTGTATGAGATAGAAGATATTTCTAATACCTACTTTTTACCTCCAGATAACGGAGGTGTTTACCAAGACAACTCTTACTTGTCTAATGATAGCCAAATTTTTAAAACTGAGATTGAGAACTACGAAGATGGCAGTAGAATAGATTTGTTAGTTTTGTATACAGATAAGTTTGAAAAAACCTATGGAGCAGGGACAGAGGCAAAGATTAGAAGTTTAGTTGACACAGCAAATAATGCTTTCTATAGAAGCGGGGTACAAACTAGACTGAATATTGTTGGAATTTTGAAGTATGATACCCCAGAAATAAATGAAAATGAATATAATGAGCTTGTTGTAATAAACAAACTTTACAAATCATCTTATGTTCAAAATCTACGAGAGGAATATAAAGCTGACTTAGTAACTTTGTTAAGGGTTTTTCAAAATGATGGAGATAATGTTTGTGGATTAGCTTACATTCTAAGTAATATGCCTGAGAACCCAGAAACACAGCTTTCTTCTCTTATCTCCAAAAAAGATGTTGGATACAGTGTAGTTAATGTAGGAAGAGTAGACCTAGGAAATGGTTACTACTTTTTTTGTTATGACACAACTCTTGCACATGAAATTGGGCATAACTTAGGTTGTGAACATGATAGAGATCATGCTGGAAGAGGAGGAGCGTATCCATATTCCTACGGTTATGATGTTAAAAATGTTTTTGCTACTATAATGAGCTATGATAGACCTTTAATAGATTATTTCTCAACACCAAATAAAACTTACAAAGGATATCCCATAGGCAAACCTCCTGGAGATCCAGAAGCAGCGGATAACGTAAGAACTATAAATAAAACCAGAGTAGTAGTTGCAAACTTTTACAAAAGTAACTCTCAAGGTCCCTTTTCTAATATATATGTGTCTAAGAACTATATTAATTTTGGAGAAGTTGAGTTAAATACAATAAAGTCTTATACAATATATGTTTCCAATAAAGG
The DNA here is from genome assembly GCA_027081375.1 of Persephonella sp. Lineage (GTDB taxonomy): Bacteria > Aquificota > Aquificia > Aquificales > Hydrogenothermaceae > JAADDV01. The sequence goes on along the minus strand of JALWKR010000037.1, from coordinate 3,438 downwards.
AGATGGTGATTTATATATAGAAAATATATCCTTGTCAGGTTCCCAAGACTTTTATCAAAGAAACACTTGCATTGGAAAAAACTTAAAAAAAGAAGAAAAATGTTTCATATCCATTTACTTTAGTCCTCAAACAGAAGGAAAAAAAGAAGGAGAAATAATTATATATTCCAACGCAAAAAATACTCCTACCTATAGAATACCTATTAGAGGAGAAGGTATAAAAATAAATCTTCCTAAAGTTGTTATTGATAAAGATATAATTAATTTTGGAAAAGTTCCTCTAGGAAGCCAAAAGACTGCTTTTGTAGAAGTTGAAAATATATCTCCAAATAGTAACCTTTCCATCAATATAGATTCAACCTACTCTCCAGATTTTACAGTAGTAAACAGATGTTCAGGAAATATAGTATACAGGGATAGATGCACCGTTGACATAATTTTTCATCCCGAAAGTAAAGGGAAAAAATTTTATAGATTTTTTATAGAAACTAACGATCCAGATAAAGAAAGAATAGAAATTCAAGTACAAGGAGAAGCATATAGTCCTGTATTTATACAGCCTAAAAACATAACTTTTGACAAAGTATTTTTAGGAGATACTGCACAAGAAACATTAACTATTAAAAACATTGGAAATACAAGTTTTTATGTAGATAAAGTTTATACAGAAAAAAATCTGTTTTTTGTAGAAAGCAATTGTTATTGGTTACTTCAAGGTAGTACATGTGAAATAAAGATAAAATTTAAGCCTAAACAGGAAGGTTCCTTCTCTGATAAACTTTATATCCAAACATCTATTGAAACAATAGAAGTCCCTTTAAAAGGAACAGGCATAAAAAAACCCTTACCTAAAATTGTTCTACACAATCAAAGTATATTCTTCGGGGAAGCTATTATAAATACAGAAGTTGAAAAAGATTTTTATATAGAGAACATTGGAACAGATACTTTAAAAATCTTAACTGAGCTAAAAAATAAAAATTTTTATATTAAAGAAAGTTGCAATGTAATAGAACCATGGAAAAAATGTAATATGAAAATTGTATTTAGACCTGAAATTGTTGGAAGGATTTCAGGAACGTTAAAACTAATAACAAACGATCCAGATAAAAAAGAGATTAATATTAATCTATCAGGAATAGGGAAGCCTGTCCCTGTACCTGACATTTATGTAAATCCTGAGAAAATAATTGTGAAAGGAATTTATGAAGGAAACTCTATACAAAAAGTTTTTTCAATAGAGAATAAAGGAGATGCTATTCTTAAAATTTACAGTATAAAAGGAGAAAACGATTTTATAAAAATTAACTTTGATGAGTGCAAAGAGTTAAAACCAGAAGAAAAATGTGAAGTAGTTGTTCAGGTTACAGGAAAAAAGAAAGGAGTATATAACTTCCTATTAAGTGTTGAAAGTAATGATCCTGATTCTCCAGAAATTTTGATACCTTTAGAAGTTAAAGTTCTGGAAAAGCCTAAACCTAAAATTCATCTCCCAGAGAAAATAAACTTTGGAAGAGCTTATATTAATCAATCAACAGACTTTGGCTTCATTTTAAATAACAAAGGAAATGCTATTTTTGAGATAAATTCTATTAAACTAAGTGATAAAGAAAACTTTTTAGTAACTAAAAAATGTAGTGAAATTCTTCCAGCAGATTCCTGCAGATTTGTAGTTACATTTAAACCAAAAAAAGAAGGAGTTATAAAAGGAATACTGACTTTAGATACAAATATTGGAAAAATAGATATTCTTTTAGAAGGAATAGGGTTGTCTCCAAAAGCAGATTATCTAAAAGTATCTCCTATATATATAGATTTTGGTCAAGTTCTCTACGGATATACTAAAGAAGAAAAAGTTACAGTTAAAAACAATTCTCAACAACCTATAAAGATAAGTTTTTCTCTGGAGGATTTAGAAAACTTTTATATAAAAAATGAATGCCCTGATATATTAGACGCTTATGAAAAATGCTTTGTTACTGTTGGATTTAAACCAATAGAAACAAAAAAGTATAAAACGTCTTTGAATATAAACATATTTGATGAAATAGGTAGTGCAACAAAAAGTGTAAAAATTACAGGAAAAGGTATTTTTATAGAAAAAGATAAGATTGATTTTGATAACGATGGTGATATAACTGAAGAAGATATCTCTAAAGCAGAAGAGCTAATATTGAATGAGGATAAAAAATTAGATGTAAATAAAGATGGTGTTGCTGATATATCAGACCTTATTTTAATTCTTAGAATGAAAGAAGAAGGAGAATAAGATGAAATACATAATATATATCCTTGTATTATCAAGTTTATTGCTTTCTTGTGGCGGTGGAAGTGGTGAAAATAAATCTTCTGAAAATAATAGTAAAGTAACATATCAAAGCTTTTCTATATATGGTAAAGACATAGAAAAAGCTGTAGGATTTGAGATAGAGCTTATATCAAATGCTAAAGATATAAAAATAGAAAAACAAAACATTTTAAGGAACTGGGAAATAAAAGTAAGAAAAAACAAAGATAAAATAAAAATATTAGCTTTAAACAAAAAATTAAAAAATATTGGTAAGAAAGAAGGCATCCTTTTAAATATACTATCTGACAGCAAGTACATCAAAGTTTCCAACTACAAGGTTGTAGATGATTTTGGAAATCCTCTAAACTCAAAATTAATCCTTGAATAAAATCTTTTAGACATTTTGTTCAGGTATAATTTTTTAGTTATATTCTCTTTGGAGGAATCTATGAAAAAAAATAAGGTTATTATCCTTGGAAGTGGTCCAAACAGAATTGGACAGGGAATAGAGTTTGATTATGCGTGTGTTCATTGTGTTTGGGCTTTAAGAGAAGAAGGATATGAAGCAATTATGGTAAACTGCAACCCAGAAACAGTTTCTACCGATTACGATACATCTGACAAGCTTTTCTTTGAACCAATTGTTTATGAAGATGTTGTCAATATTATTGAAAGTGAACAGCCTGTAGGAGTTGTTGTTCAGTTTGGAGGACAAACTCCATTAAAACTTGCTGTTCCTCTGCAAAACGCAGGAATAAATATACTAGGAACATCTCCAGAGAGTATAGATATAGCTGAGGATAGGGAAAGATTTAGAAATCTTATAATAAACCTAGGACTTAAACAGCCAGAAAGTGGTATAGCAAAATCAAAAGAAGAAGCAATAAAGATAGCAGAAAAAATAGGATATCCAATCCTTGTTAGACCTTCCTACGTTTTAGGTGGTAGAGCTATGAGGCTGGTTTATGATACTGCTGAACTTCTTGAATACATAGAGGAGGCGGTGTACGTAACAGAGGATAAACCTCTTTTAATAGATAAGTTTTTAGATGAAGCTACAGAACTAGATGTGGATGCTGTTTCAGATGGAGAGGATGTTCTTGTTGGTGCAGTTATGGAACATATAGAAGAGGCAGGAATTCATTCAG
>JALWKR010000036.1 GCA_027081375.1 Persephonella sp. | reverse complement strand
CTGTTCATGTGGAAGAGTGGGGACTTGATATGGCTTCTTTCACAGGACACTACTTCTATGCACCAAAAGGTGTAGGTGGTCTTTATGTTAGAAAAGGGGTTAGATTAAAACCTCTTATAGAAGGTGGAATTCAGGAAGGTGGTAGAAGAGCAGGAACAGAGCCAGTTCCATTAATTGTTGGAATGGGAGCTGCAGCTGAGCTTGCTATCAAAGAGATGGATGATAGGGTAAATAGGCTAAAGGCCTTAAGGGACAAGCTTAAGAAAGGAATTGAGGAAAAAATACCTTACATTAAATTTACAGGACATCCAGAAAAAAGACTTCCAAACCATCTTTCATTAATCGTCATGTACATTGAAGGGGAAGCTATGCTTTTAATGCTTGATATAAATAAAACATACACAGCATCAGGTTCTGCCTGTGTTTCTTATGCATTAAAACAGTCTCACGTTTTAGCTGCTATAGGTGTTGAGAAGGAAGCTTCAAACGGTTCTATTGTATTCTCTCTTGGTAGAGAAAATACTGAAGCTGATATTGACTACATTTTAGATACATATCCTAAGGTTATTGAAAGACTTAGAGAAATCTCTCCATTTGGACCTGAGAACTGGGATCAGTTTACCAAAAAAGCAGATAAATACAAAAACGTAAGCAACAAGTAAAAAAAGCAGGGTTTTTGCCCTGCTTTTCTATTTAAAACTCGCATAATGATAAATAAATACTTATTTATCACAAACTTCTTATAAAGATAAAACTTATGATTGGTATTATCTCAAGTCTTCCAAGTATCATCTCAAAGGATAAAAGGAGTTTTTCGTACCATAAAAAATGAGCAAAGTTTGATGCAGGTCCAACATCCCCAAGTCCGGGACCTAAGCTAGTAATACATGCTATAGAAGCTGAAAAAGAAGTTATAAGATCATGCCCACTAACTGTTAAAATAAATCCAAAAGATAAAACTGTTAATCCATACAACGAGATAAAAGCCCAAAACTGATTTATTTTAGATTGTTCTACTGGCTTTCCTTTTATTGTAAGTTTATAAATCATATTAGGATGAGCTATCTTCTTGATTTCTCCAATAATTGTTTTGAATATGAATATCAGTCTGTATATTTTTAAACCACCACCAGTTGAACCTCCTACTGCTCCCAAAAGGGCAAGTATCATCATAAGGGCTAAAACTGAAGGATGCCAGTTTGAATAATCGGTAGTTGAAAAACCTGTTGTAGTAGAAGCTGATACTATTTGGAAAAATGAGTATCTGAAGCTTTCAAATAAGGAACTGTAGTAATGGTTTAAATATAAAATAATTGTAGAAAATAGTGTTGAAATAATAATAAGAGCAAAGAAAACTCTTACTTCTTCATCTTTAAGAATAGGTCTTAATGAACGTTTTTTATATATAAGGTAATAAAACTGAAGGTTAATAGCTCCTAAAATCATAAAAAAAGCGATAACAAACTCTACAATTGGGCTATTAAACACTCCTGCACTTGCATTGTAAGGAGCAAAACCCCCTGTAGCAACAGAGGAAAATGTATAGTTTAAAGCATTATATACTGATAAACCTGCAAGTTTTAATAGCACAAACTCTATAAAGCTAATAGTTA
>JALWKR010000035.1 GCA_027081375.1 Persephonella sp. | reverse complement strand
TTAAGAGCTTCCTTACAGAAAAGGTAAGCAGAAACAGTTTCTCCCTTCATATAGGCATATTTACAGTAAACAAAATCTTTATAGGCTTCCTCTTTTGTATTTGATAATGCCGCAGAACAGGAAGAAAGTATTACTAAAGAAGAAAGACCATAAATAAATTTTTTCATTTTATCCCCACAAATTTTTATTTTTTATTCTTCTCTTTTTCTAACTATTAAAACAGGCTTAGGAGAGTTTCTAACAACTTTCATTGCAGTTGCACCTAAGAAAAATCTTTTTATCTTTTTCCCTTTTCTTTTTCCTACCACAGCTAAATTAGGATTGTACTCTTTTATCTTTTCTAATAAAAGTTCTTCAGGATCCCCTTTCTCTATTTCAAATTTTACAGGTATAGAAAGCTCTTTTTCTATCTTCTCTTTTATTTCTTCTAAAATTTTTACCTTTTTATTAAATACTTCTTCATGAACATGAGCTAAATGAGCAAACCACTCGTCAGCATCAATATGCACTATATCTATTTCTGCTTTTGTTCTTTTTGCTATATCTTTTGCAACCTCAAGAGCTTCAATAGAGTTTGGTAAAAAGTCGTATCCCACAAGAAGTTTTTTTATATCCTCTATTGGATTTCCTTTTACAACAAGAACAGATGTTTTAGACTTATTAACTATCTTTTCTGCTGTTCCACCAAGTAAAAGGATTTCTAACAGACCTTTTTGATGGCTACCTATTAAAACAAGATCAAATTTTTCTTCATCAGAGACTTCTAAAATTGTTTCAGCTATGTCTCCTATTTCAATCTGATAGTCCACAGGAATATTATTATCAAAAAGCTGTAGAAGCTTTTTCATCTCTTCTTCAGCTTTTTCTTTTAGAAGATTTTCAACTTCCACAACAACTTCTAAACCATCAACTGTAAGAAGAGGTTCAAAGCCGTCTTCATATAGAATTGGAGATGGAGGTTCTATAACATGAATTAGTTTTATTTTTGCATCAAAAAGTTTTGCAAAAAAATTTGCTGTTTTTACTACACTGTCTGTGATATCTGAAAAATCAACTCCAACGAGGATACTTTTAATAGGCATATTATTCCCCCTTTAGTCTTCCCTGTGCATACTCCATTAAACCACCTGCTTCGAAAACCTTTTGTAAACTTTCTGGAAGAGGCTTAAATGTGTACTCTTTACCTTTTGTTAGATTTCTGATAATACCTTTTTCTAGATCTATTTCTACTTCATCTCCTTCTTCTATCTCTCTTGCAGCTTCTGGAGATTCAATAATAGGTAATCCAAGATTTATAGCGTTTCTATAAAAAATTCTCGCAAAAGACTCGGCAATAATAGCCCCTATTTCTGCTCCTTTTAAGGCTAATGGAGCATGTTCCCTTGAAGAACCACACCCAAAGTTTTTACCTGCAACAATAATATCTCCTGGTTTTACTTTATTAGGAAATTCAGGATCAGCATCTTCCATAACATGTTTAGCTAGCTCTTTAGGGTCTGTTGTTACAAGATACCTTGCTGGAATTATTTCATCAGTGTTAATATCATCTCCAAATTTCCAAACTCTTCCTTTTATAGCCAAGTTATTCTCCTCCTTAAGTTATTTCTCAAATGATACCATAAAAGCA
>JALWKR010000034.1 GCA_027081375.1 Persephonella sp. | reverse complement strand
CCGGAGACAGGGCTTCGAAGTGGTTCGGTTTACCAACCGGGAGGTGAGGGAGAACCTGGAGGGGGTGCTCAATCGCTTAGCTGAGCTTTTGGGCGTAGCTTCCTGATAGACCCCTCCCCGGCCCTCCCCTACGAGGGGAGGGGTTTAGGGGTTTCTCCACCTGGGAGGGAAAGTTGTAGATTTGCTCTCCCGGAAGGGGAGGGAGATTTAAAGTTTGTTCTCTAAAAAAAGAGGTTTTAGCCCCCTCTTAGGGGACACTACTACATCCTACCGGTGGGGAAAGGTTTTGGGGAGTAACAAGAGGCCATGGTTTCTGTTGAGCTCTGCTTCTTGCCGGGGCCTGTGGAGATCGGTAGAGAGGGAGGTAAAAGAGTAAGAGGGGTAAAAATAAAAAAGGCGGGGAGAAATCCCCGCCTTTTTGGACCGAAATCAACAGCTTTGATTAGAAGAACCAGCCACAATTCCCAGTCGTGTCATCACAATAAGCAAAACTGGACCGGACAATGGGGTAAATGTCCACGAAGTTAGGCCCCTCGACAAGAGAAAAGCCAAAGAAAGCAGGAGGAAAACTATTAGCTCCTATTGGTGCAGGCATAATAAAGTTTGCATTGCGTACAGAAATTAAAATTTCACCGGAATCAAAAGCAGCAATATCAGTATCAAGTACTATATGGGCTACTTCAGGAGCTTCATAGTAAGCAGACTGCGTCATTTCGTTATCATCAAAGATTGTCATATCAAGATCATTATTGCCACCTTGGGCAGGGAAAATAAGCACGAGACTTGTCTTTACAATATCATTGTTCCCATAACGGGCCCAATACAGACCATTAGGAGAACCTACTACAAAAGTAGGAGTATTAGGAGTTGTAGGGTCATTATCAAAATTATCAAAATAAACAGTTCTATTTTGCTCAACCAAAAGTTCACATATGGAAACACGTACACCGTTCATGTCGTCTTGAGGATTACAATTTATTGGATCATTTTTAAAATTTACCAAAGAAAAAGAATTGAGGGCAAAAGCGTTACCAGCACTATAATTTACCATAGCAGAGCGAAGAACTATTCCGTTAGGGAGGGTCACTCTATTACCAGTAAAGTTAACATCGTCACGGGCATCATTAGGGGTACCCCTAAAGTCAAGAGCAGTGATGGCCACGGTTACATAACCCTCAGTAGCCTCAGTCGGAGCCCGGCGTACTTCATTGCCGCTGTTAGGTCCCTGGTAAAAAGATTGAATACCAGGAGTGATCACCAGCTGACCGTTCTCACAGGATACTGCTGCTCCCCAGTTGTCAAAAGCAGAGAGGGGAACATTAAAGTCCATAATTTCCTGAGAATTCTGGTCATAAAAAACTACATGAACCAACATAGCAGTACTTTGTAGGCCTGCGGGTAATCCGGGTGTGTTCGGCTGTAAAACGTTCTGCACATTTATCAGCGTCTGATAACCATTATCACACGTCCAGTAAGTGATCGCCGCACCGCCAGGGACGTTCTCAAGGCCGATGTTGGCGGCCTTGGCCATCCTGACGCCCAGCAATAGCGCCAGGCACACAAAAACTGACAAAAACCATCTCCTCATAACGAACCTCCTTTTAAGTTTTTTAAAATTTTAGATTTCCG
>JALWKR010000033.1 GCA_027081375.1 Persephonella sp. | reverse complement strand
TCCCTTTCTGTTTTACTTGATATACAAACTAACTACATAAAAAGAGTAGATACAGACTTTCAAAGATTAGAAGCTTTAGATTTCTTTAAAAGAGATTTTTACGGATTAAAAAAAGAAGATGATAGGTTCTCAATAAAAACAGAAAAGGAAACCCTTCCTTATGGAATAAAACAGGTAAAAAATATAATTATTGATAAAAAAACAGGGAAAAAAGTTCTTGAAATTACAACATATGAAAAATAGAGGTTTCACTTTACTTGAGCTTCTTTTAGTTGTTTCCTTACTTCTTATTGTTTTTGGAGTTGTTGGACTATCATTTACAACAAATATAAAAGGAAATATAGAGCTTTCAGGAAGGATAAATAAAACTGTAGAAGAACTTTCTATCTATAACCAGCTAGCTAAGCAGTTTTTCTCAGGATACACAGGTTTAGGAACAAACATAAAGCTAGAGAAAGATAGGCTTTCTTTTTATACCCTATACCCTGTTTTATACTTTGGGGCAGTAAGAGTAGAATACTATGTTGAAGATTTTGAAGGAAAGAAAAAACTTGTGTATGAAGAGTTTCCCTATGTTGACGGAAAACTAGGATACGGAGGATTAAAAAAGCAGGTTTTAGGAGTGTTTAAAAATGTATCTTTTGAAGCCTATACAGGAAATAGATTTTTTACATCTTATTCAGGAAAAACGTTTCCAAAGGTTTTAAAAGTAACTCTCGATAACAAAGAATACTATATATTTAGTGGGAGATAGGGTTTGCTTCTTATAGTGGTTCTTATTCTTATTGGAAGTATAGCAGCAACTGTAACATCTGTATCAGAAGATAGTTATCTGTTAGATGAATATACCAGTAGAACAGTAGAGTATGAGCAGATATATATGATGGCTGATTTAGCCATTGAAGCTGTAAAAGAGATTTTTAAAAATGATGATCCAAAAGTGGACTATTACGGAGAATACTGGTCTCAGAACATAACTGTTCCTATAGAAAATGGTATGGTAACAGTGACTATCGTTGATCAGGAGAGATTTTTAAACCCAAACTATCTAGTTGACAGTAGAGACAGGATAAATAGTAAATACTTAAATATTTTTAAAAGACTTTTCTTTTTGCTAAATATAAATGAAAGTATTTTGTATAACATTATAGACTGGATAGATAAAAACCAGTTTAGCAACGGAGGTGTTGAAGTTTATACAGATTATCCTGCAAAAAATAGAAAGATTGATACTCTGGAAGAGCTTAGACTTATAAATGGTATAGACAATCAGATTTTTAACGGAACTGTTGAAAATGGAGAGTTTAAACCAGGGTTAAAATCCCTTTTATCTCCGTACTCTAATGGAAAAGTAAATGTAAATACAGCCTCAAAGTGGGTTTTAATGTCTTTAGATCAGGATATTGACTCAGCTTTAGCAGATGCAATAATAGCTTATAGAAAAAATAAACCCTTTAAAAACTTAAATGATTTAAACCTTGTTGATGGCGTTACAGGAGATATTATTCACAGAATTTCCACAGTAGCCGATGTAAAAAGTAAAAACTTTATAATAAACATGGATATAAAAATTGGGGATAGGGATTATAAACTTTTATTTTTAGTAGAGAGAAATGGCAAAAATATAAACGAAAAATGGAGAAAAATATACTAAATGATTGCAAAAGGTGTTGATTTATCTACAGGTTTAGTTGCAGTAGGAGAAGCAAGTTTACTTAATAAAACAGTAAACATTATTGATACATTTGACCTTAGCTCCTATCTGTCCTGCTTTCAGGATAAAGATTGTCAGGACAAGGAAAAAATAGTAGAAAAAGAAATTCCTGTTAAAAAAGCTACAAAAGTTATCTATGGTTTTCCTGTTATAAAAACACTATTTAGAAAATATACATTTCCTTTTAAGGATAGAGAGAAAATAGAAAAAGCTGTTAAAGGAAATCTGTCTATAGATTTACCTGTTCCTATAGAAGAAGTTGAATACGCTTATGTAACAAGAAATTCTTTTGAAGATGAAAAGACCCTTGTTTTCTGCGTTATTGTTCCAAAGGAAGAACTAAAAGGATTTAAGCATCCTGTAGACAGCGAGATATTTGCTTTACTTCGGCTGTGTAAAAACCAGTATATAAACAACGGTGTGATTATTCATTTTTCTAATAACTATATCTTTCTAATTAAATTTAAAGATAATTTTCCCCTAGAAGTCAGGGTTATAAAGGAAGAAGAAGCAAAAAGATGGATAAACAAAGAAAGTTCTATTTTTTCAGGATTTGTCCCTGATTATATACCTAAAGATAAGATTTTGTTAAATCCCTCTAAAAAGCCTGAATATAACGTAGCTTACGGTTTACTTTTAAAAACTATAGATGATTTTGGAGTTGATTTTCTCCATAAAGATGAGAGTAAAAATCTTGCAAAGTTTCTAAAAGGAGCTTTATATCTGCTTCTTTCTATTGCCTTTATTGATATATCTCTTTTTAGCTACATTGTTTTAAAAGAAAAAGAGATAAAGAAAATCAAAAGTGCAGAGAAAGAGATATACATGAAATACTTTAGTGCCTCTGAAGAGATATACGATCCTCTACTTCAGGCAAAAGGACTTTTAGCATCAGTAAGAAAATCTATATCTTCCTCTGAAGATGCAGCAGACATCTTAAATGATATAGGTAAAGCAAAAGATGTCTCAGGAGTAAAAGAGATATACAAAATAAATATCACAGGAAATACTTTTATTGTTCAGGGAAGGGCAGACTCTATTCAGCAGATAGAAAAGTTTAAAAATACCTTAGCTATTAACTACAGAACATCAATAACAGAAACAATAAACACACCTCAAGGAGATATAAGATTTGTTGTAAAAGGTGAAATAAAATGAAAAAAATTTTCCTTTACTTTAACAGCTTAGAAACAAGAGAAAGATACTTGCTCTTGGCTGGAATATATGCAGTTATTATAATTGTTGGGGTATTTTTTATAACTATTCCTATGTATGAAAAATTACAAAAAATAGATGCAAAAATTCAAAGAGAGATAGAAAACTACAATCAGCTTATAAAACTTGCTTCAGAGTATATTGTTTATAAACCTAAGTATAAAAAAACTGATCTTTCTCTTTCTTTTATAGAAAAACTTGCAAAGGAAACTGGAATAAAAGATAGTATATCTTCATTAAAACCTGTTTCAGATGGAATAGAGATATCTTTTGAACAGGTAGACGGACACAGCTTAGCTATTTTTATTCAAAAAATAAAGAAGAAAAATCTTAAGATAAAATCTTTCTACATGGAAGATATAAAAGGAAACGGAAAACTTAATGTTAGACTTGTTGTTTCGGAGTAGATAATGAAAAAAATAGGGTATATTTTTATATTTCTTATAAGTTTTATAGCAGTCTTTATCTTAACATTTCCAGCAAAGACAGTTGCAGCATATTTTCTTTCAGAAAATAAAATAAACTACTCAAAGATTGAAGGTAACATATTTAATCTAAAAATATATGATTTAGAGGTTAATAACATATATCTTCCTGTCGTTTTAATAGAGAACTCATTTGTAAAAGTTATTGCAAGTTTGAACCCTGAAAACTATCTTGATGTTGATTTTGTAAAAAGAAAAGCAAAATTGAAGCTAACAGATTTAAAACTTGAAAAATATCAAAAAAATCCTTTAGCATATGGAATTGTTTCTACAAGTACAAAATTCATGAAAAAAAGTAATTTTATAGTGACAAAAGGTAATGGTAAACTTCTTTTAAAGAGAATGTCTATGTTTAGATTAGGAAATATTGAAGTTTCATGGAATACTCAGCCAGAAGATAACTACTCAGTGGTAAAAGCTATAATAAAAGGAAAAAATATAAATGGAACCTTCAATGGAAAACTTATACTACCTTTAGGGGATGAGAAAAATGTAAGACTGAAAGGAAGATTTAGTGGAAAATTCTACGGACAAAATGTTGAGCAGGAAATTAATATAAATCCTCTAACTTTGAAAGGATTTTAAAATGCAAGAATTCTTTAAACATATAGACATAACAAAGATTTTTACAGTGTTTTTTGTAGCTTCCCTAGGAATAGCTTTAGCTTTAGGGATAAACGCATACATAGAGTATAAGTTTTTCACACTACCACCAATACAGGTAAAACCTGTAAAAGCCAATACTATTAAACAAGAAAAAGACTACTCTAATATATCTCTTTTGTTTGAAAATGTTCAGAAAGAAAAGATAGCAGTTGTTAAAGAAAAAACTAAAAAGCCTCAAGTGGTTGAATCAAAAACATCTTTAGGTGGTTTATCGTTAGTTGGAACTATTATTATCAATAATGAGAAATATGCTCTAATAAATGTGGGAAACAATCCTAAAATTGTTAAAATAGGAAATAGCATAAGTGGATATAAGGTAAAAGATATAGGTAAGTATTACGTTATTCTTTCAAAAAACGGAAAAATTTATAAACTAACTGTTAAAGTAGATGTAGCAAGTAGTAAGTATACTTCAAGAAGATCCCATCAGAGAATAAAATCTCCATCTACAGATACAGTGACTTATAAGTTAGACAGAAGATATGTAGAGGAACAAACATCAGATATTGGAAAGATTCTGAAAGATGTATTTGTGGTTCCAGTGGTTAGAAATGGAGAAACTGTAGGGTTTAAGTTTAGGTACGTAAAACCAGGAAGTCTACTGTACAAGTATGGGCTTAGAAGTGGAGATTTAATCCTAAGTGTTAACGACAGACCAGTGAGAACTGTTGAAGAGGCATTTAAAATATATAACATTCTTAGAAATGAAAGTATTGTTAAAGTGGAAGTAGAGAGAAGAGGAAAAAGAAAAACAATTATATACGAAATAAAGTAAACTGAGGGGAAAATGGAAAAAGCAAGGATATTAAGATTATTTCTTATACTTTTTTTAGTATTGGCTATTTTTTCTGAAAAATCAAAAGCACAAAATCTAAGTTTTGAAACAGTTGTGCAGGAGGCTAGAGAGTTTAAAAAGACAGGAAAAGTTTACTTTAACTTTGAAAAAATTGATCTTAATCTTTTAACATACTTTATAGCTGAGCTTACAGGGAAAAACATTGTTCTAGGAACAGATTTAAAAGGAACTGCTTCCTTAGTATTTACAGAGCCAGTAACAATACAGCAAGCTTGGGATATCTATACTTCTATACTAAAAGCTAGAAATTACTCTGTTATAGATAAAGGTTCTCATGTAGAGATAATATCCACCTCAATTTCAAGGAATATAGTACCCCCTGTGGAAACATGGGGAAAAAGATCAGATGAGATGATAACCTTTGTATATAAGCTAAAACATGCAGATATTTTTCAAACGTTAAATCTTATGAGAGGACTGAAATCTCCTAGAGGATTGGTATTTTCATATAATCCTGCAAAGGTTCTTATTATTACTGACTCAGCTTCAAATATAAAAAATCTAAAAAGAGTTTTATCTATTATAGATACAGAGAATACAGGAAGTATTATTAAGATATACAAACTCAGCTTTGCAAATGCCTCTGAGGTATCTTCTGCGATAAACACAATGTTTTCTGATTTATCAAAAACAGGAGCTTTTGTGAAAACGTTCACATTAAAAAGCCAGAACATAATTTTAGTAAAAGCTCCAAAAAATGTAATTCCCCAAATTGATGCTATTATTGAAAATATTGATAAACCTGTGGAAAATACAGCTTACAGAAGATTTTGGACAATACCTTTAAAAAATGCAAAGGCAAAAGATATAGCAAATGTGTTAAACCAGCTTTTAGAAAATATATCCCTTGTATCGTTAAGTACTCAGGAAAACAAAGGGAAAGGAAAGAAAGCACCAGTCCCTATAAAAACATCAACAGGGAAAACAGATAAACCTAAAGTAATAGCAGAAGAAACATCAAACACTTTAGTTGTTTATGCAAACAAGATAGAGTTTGATGCAATAAAGTCCCTTATTGAAAATCTTGATAAACAGAAAAAGCAGATACTTATTACAGCATTTATAACTGAAGTTTCTCAGACAGCATTAAGAGAGCTTGGAGTAAGATGGCAGATTTTTGGAACACAAGGTGGAGCAGCCTTTAAAGGAGGAATATCTGATAGTGGATTTTATAATCTGATAGGAGCAAGCAACTTTGTAGCAGGAGTTTTAACAGATACAGGAAAAACTATAAATATAAACGGAAATAATCTCTTTTTCCCTGAACTTTTATTTATGCTATCTCTTCTTGAGAAAGGAACAGGTTTTAATGTTATATCCTCTCCAAAAATTCTTGCAATGGATAATATGAAAGCAAAAATAAATGTATCACAGGTTATACCTTTTGCAGAGAGTATAAAGTATGACGTTAACGGAAATCCTATTGTTAACTATGACTACAAAGAAGTAGGTCTTTTACTTGAGGTTACTCCTCATATATCAGGAAAAAATGTTATTATGGAGCTTCATCAGGAAGTTAACGATATTATCGGCTTTGAAAGTGCACAGGTTGGAAATCTAAGCTACATTGTCCCTAAAACTTCTAAGAGAGAACTTGATACAACAATAACTGTTGAAAATGGAAAAACTGTTGTTCTTGGAGGTCTTATTTCCAAAAAAACAGTAAAAACAATGGAAGGAGTTCCTCTCTTTTCTCACCTTCCATTAATTGGTAACTTATTTAAATACCGTTCTAAAAGTAAAGACAAAACAAATCTGTTTGTTTTTATAACACCATTTGTTATTAACAAACCAGAAGACCTTGCAAAGATAACAGAGGAACATATGAAACTTGTTGAAAAACTTCAAAAAGTTCAGAAAAAACAAAAAGATAAGAATATTGAAAAAGAAAAAGATAAGGAAGATATTATGAAACAGTACAGACAGTTTTTCGGAGGTATGTAGCTATTAAAGATTTAAAAGAGCTATCTTTGGATTTTATAAAAGAGAATATGGTTCTCCCAGATGGAGATAAGGTATACATAACTGAAAAAACTCCTTTCTATGCCATTGAAGATATAAGATTTTTTCTTGGACAGCCTCCTGAAACAGTTCTTATATCAGAAGAGGAATTTCAGGAAAAACTAGAGGAGTATATATCAAAATTAGACAGTAATATAAAAGGGGAAGAAGAAACCGAAGAAACATTCTTTGAAAATCTTTTAGAAGGTTCTGACTCTCCTGTAGTTCAAAAACTAAACAGTATATTTTTAAGAGCAATAAGAACAAATGTTTCAGATATACATTTTGAACCATTTGTAGACAAAGTATCTGTTAGATTTAGACTAGATGGTGTTCTTCATGAAGTAGATGAACTGCCTTTATCAGCATATCCTCAGGTAGTTTCAAGAGTAAAAGTAATAGCAAAGTTAAATGTTGCAGAAAAAAGATTACCTCAGGACGGAAGAATAAGAGTAAAAATAGGAAATAAAGAGATAGATATGCGTGTATCTACTCTTCCAACAGTTTTTGGAGAAAGAATTGTTATAAGACTTTTAGATAAATCCAATAAAATACTTACATTAGAAGAGCTTGGTTTTGACAAAGAAGATTTAGAAAAGTATAGAAGAATAATAAAGAA
>JALWKR010000032.1 GCA_027081375.1 Persephonella sp. | reverse complement strand
CAGCAATATCTCTTAGATTTATAAGAGATGCTTCTTTTATAGATGAAATATCTGTTTTTATTGTGATAGCTCCTAAAACATCCCCTTCTTTTGCATTTGTATGACATGATAGACAGTTAGGATTTCCTTTAGAGTTTGCTATATATGGAATTGTTATTCTAAATAAAAGTTTATCCTCCTTTTCTATAAGCTGTTTTTGAACCTGTCCTGTTTGAAGTGCCTTTATATCTAGCTCATCTTTAGGAGTTTCTATTTTTTTTCCTTTTCCAAAAAGTTCATCTACCTTTTTTCCTCTAATAACTCTAAGTTCTTTTATTCCTTCAATCTGCTCTATCTGATTTAAGAAATAATCCCTTAGGTTCATAGTTCCTGAAAGCATATGTGCTGTTAGACCTGCTTTAACAAGTTCTGCTATAGATTGGGATTCTTTCTCAGCACTTTTTATTCCATATTCTTTAAACTGATAGGCAGTAAAAGCTTCTGTAAGAATAAAAAGAATTAGTAATGATATTCCAAGTCTTATAATTATTTTTTTTCTTAAGGACATCACTCTCCCCTTGCAGTGAACCTTATGGTTTTTATCTTCGCTAAAGTTGATAAAAATTTTAGCAAATAATATATTAGATTGGTTAATTTTCAGGAAGGGGGATTTTTATGAATATAAAAGTTGGGCAACAGATGCCTTTTTTTGAGTTTTTAGACGGTATAAAAGGAAAAAGTTTATATGATTTAAAGCAAAGATATCATTTCATTATATATCAACAAAAAGATGATAAATTAGAGGAAAGAGAAGAGGAGTTTGAAAAAGCCAATGTAAAACTTATTGACTATGTTCAGGTAACAACAAAAGGTTTTTTAGATCAATTTGGATTAAAAGAAGATGAAGATTTTATTATTATAGTTGATCAGTACGGAACTATTTTATACATAGATAAAAAGGTTCCTTCTTTTGAAGAAATTATGGGAATTATTTCTTTTTCTGAAAATGAAGGTTGTTGTGCACTGTGATGAACTGGAAAGAAATAATAGATAAAGCACCTGAAGAAAGTGGAGTTTATCTTTTTAAAGGAGAAAAAGGAAAATATATATACATAGGAAAAGCAAAGAATTTAAAAAATCGCCTAAAAGGGCATCTTCAGCAGTCAAAAATAGATCCTAAAGAGAAAAAAATATTTGAAGAGAGTAATTCTTTAGAATGGATTATAACTTCTTCTGATTATGAGGCTTTTGTTCTTGAAAATGAGCTTATAAAACAGTACAAGCCTAAATACAACGTTCGCTTAAAATCTGGAGCAGGTTATCCTATGCTTGTTATTACAGATGATGAGTATCCTACAGTAAAAATCAGCAGAACATATGGGGAAATAAAGGGTACTTATTTTGGTCCTTTTATTCCTGCAAAAACTGCAAGGGCTATGAAAGACCTTATTCATAAACTCTTTAAACTAAGAACCTGTGATCCTCTTCCTAAGAGAAATATGGTTTGTTTTGATTATCATTTAGGACTTTGTTCTGCTCCATGTGTAAACAAAATATCTAAAAAAGAGTATCAGCTTGATGCAAAAGCAGCAAAAGCCTTTTTGTCTGGAAATGTAAAAAATGTTATCTATCAGCTGTATGACAGAATAAAAGA
>JALWKR010000031.1 GCA_027081375.1 Persephonella sp. | reverse complement strand
TGTTTATGACTCAGCAAAAACAGCTTTAGAAACAGTTATAAACTTTATAAAAAATGAAGACTCTTTAGAAGAGATTAGATTTGTTCTATTTACAGATGACACATATGAAGAATACAAAAAAGCTCTTAAGGAGCTTTTAAATGAACGTTGATTTTATAGATATAGCGTTAGTTTCTTTAATTTTTGCAATAGTTGGCTACTACGCATATTTAAGATACAGGGAAGAAAAACACAAGCAAGAACAACAGCTTATCCCTATGCTTGAAGCTTATAAAGAAAGGTTTTTAAGAGAAAAAGAAGAATTTAAAGAAAAAGCACAGCATTTTAAAAAACTAATGGAAGAAGTAGAAGAAGAGTGGCGTAGAATAAAAGCAAATATACCAAACTATAAGTGGTCTGAAGAAGACAAAAAGTATTTAAAAGAGTTAAAAGGAACAGATTTTGAAAGAACATTCACAGTTATGTTTCATATATTAGGTTTTAAAACAGATGAACCACCAATTTTTAAAGACCACAATATTGATCTTATAATAGAAACTAACAAAGATAAAATTTGTGTAGATTTTATAGATTTCACTCAGATAAAAAAGATTAATGAAAAATATCTGCAGGATCTTGAAAAAGGTAGGAAAAAATATAGTTGTAAATCTGTGTGGATACTAACAAATACAGATGTTCCTGAAAATATTGAAAAGCTTATATATAAATATGATATGAACCTTTTTGAATTTAATCAGATTGTAAAATTCTTCCCTTCTTATAAGATTGTTATAGATTATGATAGAAATAGAACAAAGTTTCATAATTTTGAACTTCTACATAAAGAAACTCAAGATGAGATAATAAGAAGAGACTACTGGGTAAAAGAAGTAGAAGAAAAACTTGAAGAAGCTAAGAAAAAAAAGATGAAAAATCATGCAAATTAAAACTGCAGGGGGTAAAATGAAAAAAATACTTATATTTTTACTGGGGTTTGTTATGCTGGCACAGGCAAAAGTTATTTATGACAAAGATAGTATTTACATAGAAAAGTTAGATAATGGAGCTACGTTAATAGTAAAAGAGAGAGACGACACGAAAGCAGTAGCCCTTCAAGTATGGTTTGGAGTAGGTTCTGTTTATGAAAAAGATAATGAAAGAGGTCTTTCTCACTTTTTAGAGCATATGCTTTTTAATGGAACAAAGTATACAAAACCTGGGGAAATAGAAGCTGAAATTGAGAAAAAAGGTGGAAGTATTAACGCAGCTACAAGCTTTGATTTTACATACTACCATATAGAAATAGCGGCTCCCTTCTGGAAAGAAAGTCTTAGATATCTCTATTACATGACCACAGCTCCTTCTTTAACAGAAGAGATGATAGAAAAAGAAAAACCTATAGTTTTAGAGGAACTAAACAGAGCATTAGATAATCCTAAAAGGCTTTTATGGTACAAATACAATGAACTTGCATACAAAGTGAGCAACTATAAATACCCTGTTATTGGTTTTAGAGAAACTATAGAAAAGTTTAATGAGAAACTTGTAAAAGATTATTTTTATTCCCACTATGTTCCTTCAAATATGTATATTGTTGTTGATGGAAATATAGATAGAGATGAGGTTGTAAAGTTTGTTAAAGAGACCTTTGGAACC
>JALWKR010000030.1 GCA_027081375.1 Persephonella sp. | reverse complement strand
ATACATAAGTGAACTACACACCGACTAAAGTGCTATGCCTTACGGCATGCTCAAATCATAGATTTGTCAGTGGCTTCTCAGGGAGGCTGTTCGCCTTCGGCTCACCTTATCCCTGACAGGTGTTGCTTCCTTCGGTCGCCTAAATCAATAGATTTATCACCACACCTTGCTACCCCTATCTGTCCATATACTTGGACAGACTTGGGGCTGCTTTTTAATTTACCAAATACCCTTATTCTGATTGTTTGTTTTAATCCTGTAATATACTCGTGGAAACTCTTTTTAAACTTCTTTAGGATAACCTACGCTTTTAATCCTCCTCACTTTAGTGAGGAGATACAAAAGTGGTCGTTTACGAAGTAAACGACAATAAACTACCGTTTAACTATATGTTTTTCAATTTAAACTTTTACAACTTGCTTTTAATCGTTCATTACCCTATACTATATGTGGTATGAGTAAGAAAAATTTGAAACCAAATGTTAAAAAAGCAAGAACCTGCGTTTATAATTGCAACTACCATATCGTTTTTTCTACAAAATACAGAAGAAAAGTTTTAACTGCTGAGGTTGAATTGAAAAAGAAACTATGGAAAGGGCATTTGTGGAATCCATCCTATTACATAGAAACAATAGGCTCTATAAGTGACAAATCTATTGATTTGAGGGACTATATGGAGCAGGATGTAATAAAGAAATATATTGAAAATCAAAAAAAGATATGATTGTAGAGGGGGAGTAAAACCCAGTCTACGAGACATCCAGTTGTGAAGCAGGAAACTTCTCAGAAGTTGGCGAGCTTGCACAGCGAGCAAGCTCCTCAATTTATTGAGGAGTAGTTCACGCAGTGTTGCTGTTGACATGACAAGTCCTCGCAGATTTTTTATTTAAATATATGGCAGGGGGAGAAACCCTGCCAGTTTGATTATTTTCTGATTGCACCGTAAGGGAGTTTCACAGGTTTTACGTATTTTTCAACAAGTTCTTTTGTGTTAAATGCGTTTAGTTTTCCAAAGAGGAACTCAAATTTTTTGTAAAGGGCATCAAGGATTTTGTTTTTGTATTCCTCGTCTAATGTCCACCATTCATATTTAAATGGTCCAAAACCCTTTTTTCTTGTTTTATAGATAAATTGCTCTTCTGTCCAGCCTTCTTTCCATTCATTTTTGAGATTTTCTTTTATCCAGCTGTAGATTTTTTCCCTGAAATCCTCTGGAATAAGGTCATACATTATGTTCTGGAAGCCTGTTGCAAGGTGAATTTCACAGCAGTTGTTCTCAGGGAATTTGTCAAATAGTTCATCTGGAAGTGTTGAAGCTCCGTGCTGAACTGTTCCACCTAAACCGTATTTTTCCCTTGCTACCTTTCCAATATCTCTAAGAACATTAAAGTCCAGTTTAACTTCCGCTACTCTTCCATCTGGTAGAGGAATTCCTCCGTGTTCTGTTCCAGTCTGAACAGAAATTTTTGATATTCCAGGCATTCCTTCTGGAAGTTCCTCAAGGTATCCTTCCATAAATGCCTCAAACTCTTCTACAGTTGAGTTTTTACCACCAATATGTCCAATCTCTCCACCTACAGAAACAGTAACACCTTCAGGCTCAATCTCTCTGATAAACTGGGTCATTTTTGCAGTATTTATGTAGTTATGGTACTGCTGTTCTTTCAGGGTTGGTTTTGAGTAATCAACAAGGGTTGATGGATCAATATCTATGTTGTAAAAACCTGCTTTTATAGCTTCTTCTGTAAGATCTTTTATAGCCTGAAGCTCTTTTTCTGGGTCTTCTGCGTATTTTTTTGCATTAAACTGGAAGTGGTCACCCTGTATAAAAACAGGCCCTTTGTATCCCTCTTTTATTGCAGCTGCTAAAACACAGGCAGCATACTCAGAAGGTCTCTGGAATGTGTATCCAATTTCTGATTTTGCTATCTCAAAGATAAAGGCTCCAACATTGTGGTTAAGAGCAACCTTGAACATCTGTCTTGCAACATCATAGGTCATTCCCCTGATGTTAACAGCAGGAGTTGTTATTTTATCCACTTCTCCTCTGCCCATTGCCATATAAAAATCATGTATAGAAGCTGCAATTGCTCCAAACTCATTAGCAATTTCCCTTATAAGCCTTTTTGCCTCTTCTTTTGTGTTTTCATCCTCAGAAAAAACAGCTGTATAGATAAGGTCATCAATTACGCTTTCCCTAAGTTTGCTTTCATCTGTTATAGAAACTTTTTCACCTTCTACAGAGACAGCACCACTTAATAAAGAATTTAATTCATCGATGTTTTTTGCTATCGTTGGCATTCTAAACCCTCCATAATATTATTTTCTTAAGAAATTATAACATTTTGATGTATCAAGATTTTTTCTCTAATAGCTCTTTGTGAGCTATTTCCCAAACTTTTGTTGCTTCAATGCATTCCTCAGGAGTTGGAACAAGTGCAATTCTAAAATAATCAGACTTGCATTTTCCTTGGTTTATCTCTATTCCTGAACAGAAGTTTTCTCCTGGGGAGACAACAATACCGTATTTTAAAAGATGTAAAACATATTCTTTCCCTGAAACTCCTTTAGGAGCTTTAATCCATATATAAAAACTAGCCTCTGGATATAAAAACTCTAAACCTATTCTTTCTAAGAAAGAAAGAAAAATATCCCTTTTCTTTTTAAAAATCTCTCTTCTTTCTTTAACATGCTCTTCATCAGACCATGCTGCTATAGCTGCTGCTTGAATAAAATCTGGACTTGCAACTCCAAAAGATGCTCTATACTTTCTATACTCTGTGATTATATTAGGATCTCCTGCAACAAAACCACTTCTGTATCCTGTCATCCCACTTCTTTTTGAGAGAGAGTGGAAAACAACAACATTTTCTTTTCCTACCTGAAGTGCTGAAGGTGGTTTGTTTTCCTCATCAAAGTATATCTCTGTATAACACTCATCTGAGCATAGGATTATGTCATACTCTTTGCATATACCGTAAACCTCTTCAAAGTAAGATAAGGAAGCAGTTGCTCCTGTAGGGTTGTGAGGATAGTTTATCCAGACAATTTTTGTTTCTTCCAATATAGATTTATCTATTTTGTCTAATCTTAATAAAAATTTTTCTTCCTCTTTTAAAGGAACAGGATTAGGAATTCCATTAGCAAATAGCGTTCCCCTCTCATAAACAGGATATGCAGGAGTTCCAAATAAAACTCTTTTCTTATCTTCCTCAGGATCTATAAAAACTAAAGGAAAATGAAAGATAGCTTCTTTAGAACCTGCTGAAGGGATTATCTCCGTTTTTGGGTCAAGCTCAACACTAAATCTATTTTTAAACCATTTAGATATTGTTTTTCTCAGTTTTTCCTGTCCATAAACAGAAGGATACTGGCTAACCTCTGGGACAGCATCAATAAGAGCCTGTCTTATTTTAGGGTCAGTTGGTTCTTTTGGGTCTCCTGTTCCAAAATCGTATATTTTTATATTCTGCTCTTTTAACTGTGCTTTTATTCTGTTTAATTCTTCCATAGGATAGGGCTTTAAACTTCTTAGAATTTTGTTCATGAAGCTCCTCTTAATCTTGATATTTTTTAGTATTTTCTTATTTTACCAAAGGCATGAAGATGCTTAGAGATGTATTAAAGGCAAATAAGGATAAAAAGATAATCATAATGCCTGTAGGTATATCTGGAAGTGGGAAAACAACTCTGTATAAAAATCTGTCAAAAGATTTTGATATAGAACATATATCCTTTGATAAAATCAGAATAGAAAAATTTCTAGAAAACAATCCTACTAAAAAGGAAAATATTTACAGAGAAGCTTATAAATACATAAATGAAAATAGAATAAAGCTTTTGCCTATAGCAAAGAAAAAAATGAAAGAAACTGAAAAAAACATTGTATATATAGACAACACAAATCTAAAAAAGAAAGCGAGACATAAATTTCTGTGTGAAACTCAAGACTGGCTTAAAATAGGAGTTTTCTTTAAACCAGATTTAGAGTTAGCTATAAAAAGACAAGAAAATAAAGACAGAGATAAGTATGTATCTCCGAAAGTTATAGAAGAGCAATTTAAAATCCTAGAAGAACCATCACTTGAAGAGTTTGATATCCTTCTTAAAAAGAATATCAATGAAATCGATTATATTAAATAAAAAATTTTGTGTTATACTTTTGCCTAAATTCTTACAAGGGAGAGAGAGCAAAGCTTTATAAATACTATGGAAGGCAGTAGTAAAACCTTACTTCAAGTAGAGCATCTTTCAAAAAAATATCTTGTAAAAAAACAGCTCTTTAAAAAAGAATTTTTCTACGCTGTTGATGATGTTTCTTTTAATATAGACAAAAATGAAACTGTAGGACTAGTAGGAGAATCAGGAAGCGGGAAATCAACAATAGGAAAACTTATTCTAAAACTTATTAAAAAAGATGAAGGTAAAATCTTATTTAAAGGAAAAGATATTTACTCTTTCTCAAGAAAGGATGAAAAACTTTTTAGAAGAGAAACATCAATAGTATTCCAAGATCCAAGAACATCATTAAACCCTAGAATGAAGATTTTTCAAATACTAGAAGAACCTCTTATTGTTCACTCTTTTCCAAAAGAAGAGAGAATAAAGAAGGTAAAGCAGGCAATAGTTGATGCAGGATTAGATGAAACATTTTTAGATAGATATCCTTCAGAGCTTTCAGGAGGACAAAGACAGAGAGTTGCTATTGCAAGAGCAATTATTTTAGAACCAGACCTGATTGTTGCAGATGAACCAACATCAGCTTTAGATGTATCTGTTCAGCTTCAGATAATAAATCTTATAAACCGTTTAAAAAAAGAGAAAAATATCAGTTTTCTTTTTATATCCCATGATTTGAATGTAGTAGGACTCCTTTCTGAAAAAATTGTTGTTTTATACAAAGGAAAAATTATGGAGCAGGGAGATGGAAAAAAGATCATAAAAAATCCTCTCCACCCTTATACAAAAATACTTATAGAAAGTCTACCTCCTGACCATCCGTCAAAAAGAAAAAACCTAGAACATATTCCAGAGGTATATAGAGAAGAAGCCCCTGAAGGCTGTAAATTCTACTCAAGATGTCCTATAGCTCAGGATATATGTAAAAAGAAACCCTCTTACAAAAAGATAGATAACAGGGAGGTATACTGTCATCTTGTTGGATAACTCTCTTCTAGTAAGTATCCTTATTATCTTTATTTTGCTCCTACTTTCAGCTTTTTTTGCAGGTATTGAATCCTCTTTCTTTTCAATGGACTGGCTTAAAATAAAGAAATTAGCTAAGGAAGGAAACAAAGCGGCAAAAATAGCAGATTGGCTGAGATCAAGACCAAAAGAACTTGTTATCACATTTCTAATAGGAAATGAACTTGTCAATATTACAGCTTCAGCTGTAACATCAAAACTTGTTATAGAGCACTTAGGAAAAGAGTATCTTTTTATTGCAGTTATTGTAATGACAATTCTTATCCTAACATTTGGAGAAATAACCCCTAAAACTATAGGTTCTTACTATCCTGAAAAATACGCTCTTTTTGCCTCTAGACCTTTTTATGTTTTCTATCTTGCTGTAACTCCTTTTAGATATCTGTTTATGAAAGTTGCTGAGTTTTTCTTAAAAAAACTTGGCTTGGAGATGCCTGTTGAAAGTCACAAACTTTCACAGGAAGACCTGCTAACAATAATTAATATTGGAACAGAAAAAAATATATTTACAGAAGAAGAAAAGAAAATAATAGAAGCAACTTTAGAACTTCATGAGACAACTGTCAGTGAGGTAATGACCCCAAGAAGAGATATATTTGCCATAGAAAAAGGATTATCTGTTAGAGAAGCTTTAGAAAAGATAAAAGGACATGACTACAGTAGAATACCTGTTTATGAGGGAACTTTAGATAATATAGTGGGAATTTTATATGTAAAAGATATTATCTTTTTAAAGTTTGAAGGAAGAGAAGAAAAAATTGACAGATTTTTAAGAAAACCTCTTTTTATACCAGAATTTACACCACTTTTAAATCTTATGAAAAAGTTCGAAGAAGAGAAAGTACACATAGCTATAGTTGTTGATGAGCATGGAACTGTTGTTGGTCTTATAACATTCACAGATATTTTAGAGTTTATTGTTGGGGATATTCCTGAAGAGTATGAAGAAGAAGAACCTTATATTAAAAAGATTGGAGAGAATAAATGGCTTGTTTCAGGAAAACTTGAAGTTGAAATTCTTGAAGAGGAATTAGGATTAAGACTACCAGACGATTATGAATTTGATACAGTAGCAGGATTTGTATTAGACATTCTAAAGAAAATACCTCAAGAAAATGAAGAGTTTCAATATAACAACTTTAAGTTTAAAGTTGTTAAAGTTGAAAAAAATAGAGTTATAGCTGTTGAAATAGAAAAAATAGAAGAAAAAAAAGAAGAGGAAGAAGCGGAAGATGTTTAGTTATCTCATAGCAATACTCTTTTTCCTGATACTTGAAGCTTTTTTCTCAGGTTCAGAGCTTGCCTTATTTTCTGTGAATAAAACAAGACTAAAGTATCTTGCAAAAAATGGAGATAAAAGAGCTTTAAAAACATATAGAGCATTATCAAAAAGATTTGATGAGTACGTAGCTACATGTTTAATAGGAACAACATTAAGCATAGTAACTATTACTGCTTTATTTGTTAGTTTTCTTCACTCGTTAACACCTTTTGTGCCGTTTATACACTCAAAGGAAGAGTTATTTGCTGAAAGTATTATTGTTATTACCCTTCTTTTTGGAGAAATAATACCTAAAAGTGTATTTCAACACTACGCTGATAAAATAATCTTCTATATTGTTCCTGTTTTAGAGTTTTTTAGAAAACTTTTATATCCACTACTCTTAGTAGCAAAAGCTATAACAAAAATTGTTTTCTTTATATTTAGACTTGAAGAAAAACAGGAAAAAGTTCTATCAAGAGAAGAACTTCTAGATGCACTCCTCTTAGAATCAGAAGGTATAGAAGAACTAGAAAAAAAGATAATTGCAAATGTTCTTATATTTGAGGAAAGAAGATTAGGAGAAATAGTTGTTCCTCTATCTGATGTTGTTGCTGTTGAATACAATACTCCTGTAATAGATGTAGTAAGAATATTTAAAGAAACTGGTTTTTCAAGGATACCTGTTTTCAAAAAGAGAATAGATCAGATAATTGGAGTTGTAAGAGCTTACGATCTTATAGAAGCTTATATTGATGATACTGTTGAGAAGCTAATGAGACCAATAAGATATCTTCCTGAATTTACAAGCCTTCCAAATGTTTTAAAAGGATTTAAACAGTTTAAAGACCATATGGCTGTTGTTGTTGATGAGAGAGGGGCAACAATGGGAATAATAACATTGGAAGATGTTCTTGAAGAAATAGTTGGAGAGATAAGGGATGAATATGCTAAAAAAGAAAAGAAAATGATAAAAAGACATATTAAAGATAAACTTATAGTTGATGGAAGAATTGAGATAAAAGAAGTAGAAACTCTTTTTGATGTAAAGTTTCCAAAAGGACCTTTTGAAACAGTTGGAGGTTTTATCATATATGAACTTGGCAGAATGCC
>JALWKR010000029.1 GCA_027081375.1 Persephonella sp. | reverse complement strand
ACCCAATAAAGAAGCTATTATTAGACCTAAAGAATTAAGAAGAGGAACATATACATAGGAATTTATATCCTTAACTATTAAGAATATTAAAGATGTAAATATTAATTTTGATAAAACATTTAATGCTGTTATATATTTCATTTTTTCAACTCCTTGAAAAAACCAAACAGGAAACAACGTTTGTCCAAATACAATGCCAAATGTAAGAAAATAAATAATCCAATCTTTTCTAAATTTTTCAAAGCTAAAAACAACAATAGTTAAAATAATAAATGAAATTAACAGCAAAGAGATTTTGATCAATAAAACAGATGCTAATATTTCAGAAAGCTTTTTTTTATTTTCTCTATATAAAGACACTTCTCTTGTAGCAGAAAAATTAAAGCCATAATCTACAAAAATGACAAAATACTGTATGAAGGCCTGAGCAAAAGCTATAAGTCCAAATTTTTCTGGTCCTATTACCCTAAGTAAATATGGAATTGTTATAAGAGGAAGTAAATAGTTAGCCCCTTGAAGAATTACAAGGGAAAGGAAATTGTAAAAAATTCTTTTATAGTCTTTAGATAAAATCTTATCTAATAACAATTTATATTTTTAACTTAATAGATCTTTCAGGTGTCTTTTTGTTGCTAATGCCCTTATCTTTTTTAATGCTCTCATCTCTATTTGCCTCACCCTTTCCCTTGATATTCCTAGTTCTTTTCCTATTTCTCTTAATGTTTTTGGTTCATTATCTTCAAGACCGAATCTATGTACTATTATATAACGTTCTCTTTCATTTAGGTGAGAAAGAACATACTCTATCTCTTTCTTTATTGATTCCCTTACTACATCTTCCTCTATATCCTTTGTGCTGTGTTTAGTTACTAAATCTATAAAAGAAGTACCTTCTTCTGAATCTATAGGCATATCTAAAGATACAGAGTGCCTCTTTATAAGCAGATAACTTTCAATTGTTTCTTCATCTACGTCTATATCTTCTGTTTTTTTTAGGAACTCTTTTATTTCGTTGTACTTTGGCTCTCTGTTTAGCTGTTCTTTTAAGGTTAAATAAGCAGTATCTATTTTTATAGATAGATTTTGTGTTTTTTGAGGTATTTTTATTATATCTTTCTGATTTTGAATAGTTTGAAGAATTGACTGTTTTATCCACCATATAGCGTAAGATATAAATCTAACCCCTCTATCTGGATCAAATCTTTTTGCAGCTTCTATAAGACCTATATTTCCTGCTGAGATTAGTTCCTGAAATGGAATTCCATATCCTGTGTAGTTTTTTGCTACATTTACAACAAATCTTAGATTTGATTTTATTAACTTTTCTAGGGCTTCTTTATCTCCTTGCTTTGCCCTTAGTGCAACCTCTTTCTCCTCCTCAGCAGATAAGAGAGGAATTTTTGATATAAGTTTAAGATAATATGTAATTCCTTTTTCATACGTAAGTTTTTTCATAATAAAGCTCCAAAAAAGTAGCCCTCTTATTCTATTGTTTCATGCATTTTACTATATGTTAAATACCTTTGTCTAACATCTCTCCAAGCTTTGTTGATAACACAATAACTTTACCTTTTCTATAAATTTGAATAACTACACTATCTCTAGGTTTCATTTTTGAAAGAAGATATTTTAAAACCTGAGAGTTTTTTATAACTGTACTGTTTATAGAAATTATAATGTCTCCTTTTTTTATTCCTAAAGCAAAAGCAGGACTATCTTCTATAACTTTAAGAACATAAACCCCATTTTTTAAGTGAAACTTTTTTTTCTGTTTTTGGGTTAAATCCTGTACAATTACTCCTAACCACCCTCTTCTAACTCTTCCATACTTTATAAGCTCATCTGCTACAGATATAGCATCGTCTATAGGAATTGCAAATCCAAGGCCCTGCCCTGATTGTATTATTGCAGTATTTACTCCTACAACTTTTCCGTTTATATCTAGCAGTGGTCCTCCAGAGTCTCCAGGATTTATTGCTGCATCTGTCTGGATATAGTTTTCATACATGGAAATTCCAAGATTTCTATGGAGTGCAGAAACTATTCCAAAAGTAAATGTATGTCCCAGATTATAAGGGCTTCCTCCAGCTATAACAAAGTACCCTACTTTTAAGTTTTTTGTAGTTCCTAAAGGTAGTGGTTTTATATCTTTTATCTTCCCTGTTTTTTTAACCTTAACTACAGCTAAATCGCTTTTTTGATCACTGCCAACTAGAATTCCTTTTTTTTCTATATTGTTAAAAAACTTTATAACAATATCTTCTGATTTTTCTATAACATGGCTGTTCGTTATTATGTATAAAAAATCGTTATCCTCTTTAAATACAAAACCTGAACCTAAAGATTCGTTTTCATTAAAAGGTTCTTCTTCTCCTGAGTTATATGCTAAAGGAGCTTTTTCTTCCTGAGAATAGGTAAAGATAGTTACTATGGAGGGTGCTGTTTTATCTATAACTGAAGCGATTTTATTTTGTATTTGAATAACAGGATTTACTTCTTTTTTTGGTTTTTTAGGTTTTTTTTCTTCACAGGAGAACAAGAATATACTTAAGGTAATTAATATAAACAGGATATTTATGTTTTTTTTCATTTATACCCCTGAAGTGTTAGTAAGTATATTTAAAATCTTCGGTATTAATTCTTTAAATTAAATAAAATTATATCACTGCTATAAAAACATTGATTTGGAGTAAGTTATGTCTAACCTAGGAAAGTTTGAGCTATTAAAAAAAGATTTCTTACAGAGTCTACCTGAGGAAAAGTTTAATTTTCTTAAAAAACTATCTGTATATTCCTCCTGTATATCAGACTTTATATTTAGACATACTAATGAGCTTGATTATATATATGAAAATTTAAATAAGCCTCTTTTAGGAAAAGAGTATTTACTTAAAGAAGCTGAGGATTTTTTTGAGAATTTTCCTGACAGTAGTGTTTCTGAAAAACTTGCTTTTTTTAAAATGAGACATTTTAGCCGAATTGTTGCAAAAGATATATATAACATCCATCCTTTGCAAGAACTTATGGAAGAATACTCTTATCTTGCTGATGTTTGTTTTGAGATAGCCCATAAAAGAGCTTATGAAAAAAATATTAAAAGATACGGAAAACCTTTTAGGCAAGATGGAGAAGAAGCAAAAGCTTCTGTTATAGCTTTAGGGAAACTTGGAGGTCTTGAGCTTAACTATTACTCTGATGTAGATGTGATGTATATATACGATGATGAAGGAAAAACAGATAAAGGTATAACAAATAGAGAGTTTTTTATTTCTGTTTTTAGAGATTTAACAAATTTTTTAACTAAAAAAACCGCTGAAGGTTCTCCATGGATTGTAGACTTAGACCTTAGACCAGAGGGAAAAAAAGGTTTCCTAGCTTATTCTCTTCCTGCTGTTGAGTATTACTACTGGACTCATGGTAGAACATGGGAGAGGCATATGCTTATAAAAGCAAGGCACTGTGCAGGAGAAGAGGATGTATCTAAACAGTTTTTAGATATTATTACGCCGTTTGTTTACAGAAGAACAACAGGAGAAGAGGTCTTTGAAGAGATTGTTGAGATGAAAAAAATAATTACAGAGGAGGCAAAAAAGAAAAAGATAGGGGAATGGGATGTTAAGAGAGGAGAAGGAGGTATAAGAGAGATAGAGTTTTTTGTTCAGATACTCCTTTTAATTTACGGTGGAAAAAAGCCTTCTTTAAGAGAAAGAACTCTTTTAAAGGGTATATCAAAGCTTGTAGAGGAAAATATTCTTGATAAAGAAACAGGAAAGTTTTTAAAAGAAGCTTATATCTTTTATAGAAGGTTAGAGCATATAATCCAGATAGATAACTGTGTTCAGACTCAAACTTTCAAAATGGAAAAAGCCTTAGAGTATGCTGAAAAGTTAGGATTTAACAGTGAAGAGGAATTTTTAACCCAGCTAGATTTTTATAGAAAAAAAGTTCAGAAGATATTCAACAGCCTAACTCCTAATATAGATATTAAATTAACACCACTTCAGAAATACTTACTTACAAAACAGGAAGAAGAAGAAGCTGTTAAATATTTGGAAATTCTTGGGTTTAAAGATGGTAAGTGGGCTGTAGAACGTTTTAAGAATATATTCTTTAGCAAAAATTACATTGAGCTTGCTTCTATGTGGAAAGAGACTCTTTTTGAGTATATTCCTCAGTTAGAAAAAGAGTTTCAATCTTTTTATGATAGGGAAGATTTTCTTCTTAATCTTACAAAACTTTTAATAGATGGAAATATGTTAAGGATTTTTGCTGCAGCTATAGAACAAAATCCAAAGCTTGTTAATTTTATGCTGTCAATAGCAAAACTGTCAGACTATATATCAGACATTATGTCTAAGGATCCAGAGCTTCTTGACTGGGCATTTGGTATAGAAGATGTTCCAAAAACAGATGAAGAGTTTGAAAAAGAGCTGAATATTATAAGAAGTGACACATATGTAGATAGATTGAAAAAATTAAAAAAACTTGTAGAGGTTTTAAACTCTTTAGATTATCTATCTAAGATAGGCAGTGAGAATGAAAAAGACAGACTAAAAAATCTAAACCTCTCTTTATCAAATTTAGCAGATTTTGTTCTTGAAAAACTTTATGAATATGTTGAAGGAGAAAAATTTGCTATTTTTGCTCTTGGAAAACTTGGAAGTAGAGAGATGAATATAGGGTCTGATCTGGATATTATCTTTGTCTTTCAGGATGAAAACTCAAAAAATAAACTTTTATCTAAACCTGCACAGATTGTTAAACTTTTAACTTCTTACACAAGAGAAGGTATTTTATATCCTATTGATTTAAGACTTAGACCTTTTGGAAAAGCTGGAGAACTAGCTCCAAGTTTAAATTTTTATAAAATATACTTTGACAAGGAAGCTAGGTCTTGGGAAAGGCTTGCATGGACAAAATCACGATTTATAGCAGGAGATAGAGATGTTGCAAAAAAACTAGAAGATTTAATAGATGAGTTTTTATTTTCTCAACAGTTAGATAAAAGTTTTATTGATGATATTTTTGAGATGAGGCTGAATTTAGAAGGATTAGTTAAAGAAACTTCTGAAGAGATTGATATAAAACTTGGAAAAGGTGGAATAACAGATATAGAGTTTTTAGCACAGCTAAATATTCTTCTCCACAAAGAAAGAGAAACTAATATTTTAAATATTGTTGAAAAATATATTCCGAACCTTCTTGAAGATTATATTTTTCTTAGGGAAGTAGAGGCAAGACTTAGAATGATAAGAGGAGTTGGAATATCTAAAATTAGTTTAAGTTCTCCTTTTATGTACAGAATAGCTCATTCTTTTAATATTGAACCTAAACATTTGTGGGAGAGAATCTCTGATACTAAAAATGAGATTAGAAAACTTTTCTTAAGAGAGATTAAGATTATAAAGGAGAATATTTAAAAAGGGGCTTTTTAGCCCCTTTTTGATTTAGCAAGAGAAAGAGTTTCCGCAACCACAAGAACTTGCAGCATTTGGATTTTTAATAGTGAATCCACCACCCATAAAGTCATTTACATAATCAAGTTCAGCACCGCCAATATATGGAGCACTAAACTCATCTATAGCAATTTTAACACCGTTTTCTAATTCAACAACTTTGTCATTTTCAGTGATTTCTTCATCAAATCCCATAGCGTATTGGAAACCTGAGCATCCACCAGGAACAACTCTTACTCTGAGAATTGGGTTTTCAATTCCCTGCTCATCTGCAATTCTTTTAATTTCGTTTGCAGCTGCTTCTGTTACTTTAAAGTTTACAGTTTGGTTTGTCATTTTATAAGTACCTCCAATTTTCTTTTAATTACATCTTATTTAACTATCTCATATATAGTTATGATTATCATCAGAAAGAAAGAAGATAGTATATACCTGATGATATATAAGAGCTATTTAAATTTATCCCTAGATTGTTCTCTAAAAGCTTTTCTAAAAATCCTTTTTTCCTTGTAAGCTTTATTACTATAGCTTTAGGAGAGTGAGCAAGTTTTTTTGCTTCATCTATAGCATCCTGTATATTTCCTAACTTATCTACAAGCTTCAGCTTTAGAGCCTGTTTTCCACTAAAAATTCTTCCATCTGCTACTTTTCTAAGTTCTTCTTTTTTTATAGGTCTATATTTTACAATTGCATCTAGAAACTGCTCATAAACGTCTAAAATAGTACTTTCTAAGAGTTTCTTCTGTTCAGGTGTTAGTTTGTGGTTAGGATATAGGATATCCTTGTTTATACCACTTTTTATATTTTCTATCTTTAAACCTATCTTATTTAAAATCTCTGTTGCATCTATATGCTGAATTATCACACCTATACTTCCTGTTATTGTTCCTGGATTTGCATATATGACATTGGCAGGGGCAGAAATGTAGTATCCACCTGAAGCAGCTACATTTTCCATAGAAACAACAACAGGTTTTTTATCTCTTATTTTTTCTATTGCTCTGTATATAGCCTGTGATGCTCCAACAGCTCCTCCTGGAGAGTTTACTCTAAGAACAATACCTTTTATTGAGGCGTCCCTCTCTGCAACTCTAAACTGTCTAATTACTTCTGTGGAGTCTGATATTACTCCGTTTACGTCTATTAATGCAATTTTAGGAGTAGATTTATATGAGATAGAAGAAAAAATGTATATACCACTTAAAACAATAACAGCTATAAGGAAAAAAATAAGCTTTTTCATGACCTCTCCTTAATTCTATATATTTAGTTCTGGAACATTTATAAAATGAAGTTCTGGGAGTTTTCTTATTTTTATTTTTTGACCTAGAAGATACCTTATATATCCACTTTTTTTGTTTAACTCTTCAACAATCTCATCAGTATCTTTCAAAGAAGATATATACACTTCTGCTCTACTTAGGTCTTTTGTTGTATCTACTCTAAGGACTGTTATCATATTTCCTGTTGAAGGTGGTAGTTCTTCAATAAAAATTTCACTTAAAGCTCTTTTTATAGCTTCGTTAACTTTTTCCATTTTGTGAGATCTTTTTGCCATTAGAAAATCTCCTTATACACATTTATATGGACTTCAGGATAGTTTATCTCAACAAAGTTTACTATATTCTGCAAAACTTTTTCAGTTTGCTTTTTATCTGGAGTAACAGTAACAACAGCTAAGTGAGCAGACTGCCACTTATCAACCTCTCCTACTTCAGAAACAGAAACATTAAATTTAGATTTTAACTTCTCCTTCATTGAACGGACAACCATTCTTTTTTCTTTTAAAGAATGGGCATGAGGTATATAAATATCAAATACAATACTTCCAATAAACATTTCCACTCACCTTTTTTCATAGGAATATATACATATTTTAATATTTTCAAGATTTTTAAAAGAAGGAAGTTGTCTGTTGTATACTTTAGTTTTATATTGATGGTTAATAAGAACTAACTCTAAGGTGAGATATGCTTAAGTATTTGCTTATAACACTGGCAGGGTTTTTAGGTTCCTATCACTGTATAGGAATGTGTGGATTTATTCCTCCCCTTATAAAACATAAGTCGTGGCTTTTAGGAAATATTCTGTATAACGCAGGAAGAATTTTTTCTTATATGTTTTTAGGATTTCTTGCTGGTT
>JALWKR010000028.1 GCA_027081375.1 Persephonella sp. | reverse complement strand
AGAGGAGATATATAAAGCTGTAGAACTTTCAAAAAAATATGATAATGTTTATGCTTCTATAGGCTTTCATCCTTATGATGTTAAAGATATAAAAGAAGAAGATATAGAAACTCTAAAAAAACTTGCTATAGAAAATGAGAAAGTTGTAGCTATTGGAGAGTGCGGTTTAGACTACTACAGAGATATAACCCCAAAAGATATTCAGCACAAATTTTTTGAAAAACAGATAAAACTTGCAAAGGAGCTAAATCTTCCTCTTATTGTTCACTCAAGAAGTGCAAATGATGATACTGTAAAGATACTTGAAAAATATGCTCCTTATTCTGCTTCAGGAATAATCCACTGTTTTGGTGGAGATATTCCTATGATGGAAGCCTGCGTGGATATGGGATTTTATATCTCTTTTGCTGGAAACGTAACGTATCCAAAAGCTGATAATCTTAGGAAAGTGCTGAAAAAGGTTCCTTTAGATAGACTTCTCTTAGAAACAGACAGTCCGTTTTTATCTCCACAGAAAAAAAGAGGTAAACCTAACAAACCTTCTAATATCTTTTACACATTAGAATTTGTAGCAGACTTTTTAGGAATTGATAAAGAAGAGCTTGAGAAAATAACAGATGAGAATGCTCTAAGGCTTTTTAAAAAAATAAAACAGCCTCAGCACAATTAAAATATCTTTTATAAACAAAATTTGAGGTGATTAGCTATGGAATTTAGAGAAAGTGATCTACCTGGAATTGGAAGAAAGTTTTCCATTGTAACTTCTAGTGGAGATAAGATAACTGTTATTGTTCATGTAACAGGAAAAAGAGAAGTTTTTGTCTTTGAACCTGATGACTTTGATGAGCCTACCTGTGATGTTATTATGACTGAAGAAGAGGCTAATCAGCTTGGCTCTGTCTTAATGGGAGCATACTTTAGACCTGAACAGGAGAGAGAAAAAGAGCTTCTTTTAGAAAATCTAGCTATAGAGTGGCTTAAAGTACCTGAAAACTCTCCTTTAGCAGGGAAAACAATAAAAGAGGCTGAAGTACGTCCTAAAACTGGTGTTACAGTGATAGCTGTTATGAAACCTAATCAGGAAACAATAGTAAACCCAACTCCTGATGTAAAAATAGATGCTGGAGATACAGTTGTTATTGTTGGAACAAGAGAACAAGTAGAAAAGTTTATGGAGGAATTTAAGATAAATGGATAGCGAGCATCATATATCATTTCTACTTCTATTTGGATTTTTAAACCTTGCATTATTTGCAGCAGGATACTTAGGGAAAATACTACGTTTTCCTGCAATATTTTTCTACATACTGTTTGGGATACTTTTAGGAAGATTTATACATAAGTCTGAAGCTATAGAGGTTTTCAGTGAAATTGGAATTGTACTTTTATTCTTCTATCTTGGACTTGAGTTTAACATAGATAGAGCTATTCAGACAGCGAAGAAAATCTGGTCTGTAGGTCTTATAGATTTTGTTTTAGGTTTTGGGATTGTATCCCTTGCAATGTATCTTATGGGATTTGATACATTTACATCTTTATTAACTGGCGGCGTTGCTTATGCATCATCTTCTGCAATAACAACAAAGATCATTGTTGATAACCATAGAATAGCAAACCCTGAAACTGAGCTTATCCTAGGTCTTATGG
>JALWKR010000027.1 GCA_027081375.1 Persephonella sp. | reverse complement strand
ATAGCTAAAAGTCCTATTGCTACCTGCTCTCCTGTAGAAACAACCATATCCTGTTCTCTTGGGTCGGGTCTTGCAGATAGCTCATGGGTAAGACCTAAAAGTCTGTCTGTTTCCCCTGACATCGCAGAAGAAACAACTACAACCTGATGCCCTTCATCAACAGCTTTTTTTACTTTATTTGCAACATTTTTTATTCTTTCAATACTTCCTACAGATGTTCCACCGTACTTTTGAACTATTAGAGACAAGGATTTATTCCTCCCTTAATTTGCAAGTATATCTAATTTTGAAACTTTTATTATACCATTTAAAGAGTTTGTTAAGAATATATAGTCAGCTTTTTTCAAATCTTCTAGAGTAAATCTTCCTTCAACAACGATAAACCCTTGTTTTGGTGCTTCCTGAATAACTGCTTTTCTTGTTATTCCAGGGAGAAGTCCACACTCAACAGAAGGTGTAAACATATATCTTCCTTTTATCCAGAAAATATTTGCACTTGTTGTTTCTGTGATCTCTCCATTTTCATTTAGAAAAATAGCATCATCAA
Source organism: Persephonella sp. (assembly GCA_027081375.1). GTDB lineage: Bacteria > Aquificota > Aquificia > Aquificales > Hydrogenothermaceae > JAADDV01. Next base: position 1,103 of record JALWKR010000027.1, on the reverse strand, counting down.
AACCTTTTTCCAAAGCATACCTTTTTGCAACAATATTCCTTAAAAAGTTTGTTGTTTTGTATCTAAGAAGAGTATCTTTGCTATGAACTCTAAAAGGTGCAATGGTAAGGGAAACTTCTTTTTTCATTGTGTTTTTAAAAGGTTTTGCTATTACTAGAAATTGGCTTTTGTAAGGTAAAAGGGAATAATACATATTTCCTTCAGGAAGAAGAAGGGTTTTTATATATAAATCTTTTTCTTCACAAAAAGAAACAGTTTTTTCAATGTAGTAGAGGAAGTCTTCTTTTGTTATAGAAGGTATTTTTAAAAATTTTGCTCCTTGAGAAAGTCTTTTGTAGTGATAATCAATATATTTAGGGAGTTTTCCATTATATCTAAAGGTTTCAAAAACTCCCTCTCCGTACATTAAAGACCTTAAAAAATCTATCTTTTCAAATTTTTCTCCGTTTAGTGTAATAATCATTGCTTACCTCTTTAAAACAAGGTATCTAACTTCAAAGCCTGAATAATCTCCTTTCATAGCTTTATAAATATATTTAAGAAAGATGGCAAACCTAGACTCACTTCCCTTTCTGTATAAACGCCCAGACCAAAGGATTTCTACATCTGAAAGTTTCTTTAAACCATTCTGGGTTACAAGAGCAAGGAGAGGTTTTTCTTTTCCATACTCCACAATCTTTTTTATTGGATAATCTCTAAGAACTTTTCTTTTTGTATAAAAAGGAAGGTTATGCCAGAAGTATCCCTCAATAATTAGAGGTATATCCTTCTCAGGAACGTTGTCCCTAACAATCTGTCCTATCTTATCGTAAGGTCTAAACTTTTCAACAAAAGGTAGTATAGAAACTGTAAATATCAAAAACGTTGTCATGATAGCAACAAAAGGAGAAAGCCTGAAATCTTTGTATCTAATAATATATGCAGCAGGAAATAGAGCCACCAGATAATACATATAGTCTAGCTTAAAAAGATATATAAGTCCTATGTTTAGAAGGATAATTAAGATAACAGGAATAGCAAGAGAGGAGTAAAAAAGAAGCTTAAAAACTGTCTTTTCAGGGTTATACTCAGCAAGATAGTATCCAACAAGAATAGACATTGCT
>JALWKR010000026.1 GCA_027081375.1 Persephonella sp. | reverse complement strand
GTATTATCCTTGGTGCTGTTGTTTTTTACTGGTACGGAATAGGATTTTTAACATCTCTATCTGAAGGTAATGTTATTCCTTATTACGGAGTTTTTATAGTTGATTTGATCTATGTTGTTTTAGGAATATTCTTCTTAAGAAAACTGTCTTTTCATGAATTTTAACTTTTATTTTTTTCTTTCTACATTGATTTTAGGACAGAAGTTGTTTACAGGACATTTGGAACACAGAGGAGTTACAGGTTTACATATTGTTTGACCAAAAGCTACAAGATTTTCATTTATTTTGTTCCAATACTCTTTTGGAACTTTTTCCATAAGTTGTATTTCTGTTTCTTCTGGAGTTTTTGAAGAAACTATTCCAAGCCTATTAGATATTCTGTGAACGTGGGTATCTACACATATAGCAGGAATTCCAAACCCTTCTGATAAAACAAGATTTGCTGTTTTTCTTCCTACACCTTTAAATGAAAGAAGAGTTTCTAAATCAGAAGGGACTTTCCCGTCAAATTCTTCTATCAATCTTTTTGAAATTTCTTTTATAGTTTTTGCTTTGTTTTTATAAAACCCTGCAGGATATATAGCTTTTGATATCTCTTCTTCAGAAAGTTTTATCATATCGTATGGATTATCAGCTAAAGAAAAAAGTCTTTCTGATGCCTCTTTTGTTACTTCATCTTTTGTTCTAAGACTTATTATAGTTGAGATTAAAATTCTGTATGGATCTTTTGTCCTTTTAGCTAAAAGAGAAACTACAGGAGCGTTCCATTTTTTCTTCTCTCTTTCTAAGATATTCAGTATTTTCACAAATGTTTTTCCATCCATGAATATAATTATATTGAAAAAATGTTTTAATGGTTTATATTAAAGCGGAATTTGAGTTTAATAAACTAAAATTTATGAGGTGAGGGAAGATGGCTGTATATATGAATTTAAAAAATGAACTGAAAAATGAGGATTTTATAGAAAGAGACTTTGAAGTTCCATTTAACAGTTTGGAACTTCCTGAGGAGTATTCTTCTAAGGAAGACAATGTAAAAGTTCATATGTTTATATTAAAGGAAAAAGATGGATATATGGTTTCTCTTTCTATTGATTCAAATGTTCAGCTTGAGTGTGGAAGGTGTTTAAAGCATTTTGATATGGATTTAAAAGGTACAAGTAATATTTTTCTTTCTAAAAAGAAACCTGGTAAGGAACAGGAATTACACGAAGATGACCTTATAACAGAGTATTTAGAAGATGAAGAAAAATTTAATGTAAGTGAGCTTTTAAGAGAGGAAATCTTAGTTCAAACTCCAATGAAACCTCTATGTGATGAGAACTGTAAAGGTATATGTCCTATATGTGGTGCAGATAAAAACACAAATCCATGTAACTGTGAAGAACAACAAAAGGAGAAAGAAAGAGAAAACTCTCCATTTGCAAAACTTAAGGTGTTGTTAGAAAAGAAAAAATAATTGATATTGTTGTAAAATAATATTACATAAAGCCCCATACATAAGAGGGGAGAGGAATGAGAAGTGTTTTTTTTATTTTATTATTTATTTCTTTTTTATATTCATGTAATTCTGATTTACCTTCTTCAAAGGAAAACAGTTCTCCTGAAAAAATTAATCCTTACAGGTACATTAAGTTTGCCAATTCGCAGGATATAGAAAATCCAATTTCTACAGTATCAATTAAATCTTTACCTAGAAATATTGATGTTGTTGGAAAAGCTGTACCTGTGAATGTGTCTATTGATAATTTTAATTGTATAGATGAAAAGGATAAAACTGTATGTATTTTTAGATTTAACTTTGGGGATAATGGAGGACGTATTCATTTTTCCCATGTTAAACTTCCTAAAGATAGTCATTTACTAGTTTTTGATAAGGATTTTGTTCAGGATTTGTCTAATCCTGTTGATAATGATTTTTGGAGTATAAATTTTTCATCCAATAGTGTTTATGTGTACTTTGATTACTCATCTAGGCTTTTAGATTTTCCGTTTATTATAGATAAGGTTATGTATCTATGGGATAAACCATTAAGATTTTCTTCTGAAATTGAAACATCTTATACACAAAAAACTGAGTGTGAAATATATGATATTAAATGTTTTACAGATAATCTAGATAATGGTTTTTGGAGATTTGCGAGATCCTCTGTTATGATAATAACCTCTGATGATACATACACATATCAGTGTTCTGGGAATTTAATTAGTTCTAAAAAGCACCCTAAAGATCCTATCATAATAACTTCAGCCCACTGTTTTCCTGATAATGAGATGGCAAAAAATACTATCTTTTGGTTTGATTATGTAAATAGTGATTGTAATTCTTATGATTCTTATAAAAACAGGCATTTTGCTGTTGGTGGCAAAATTCTAGATATATATAAAAATGATATAGCTCTTCTTGAAATAGAAGGAAAACTAAATCCTGAAAAATATACGTACTCATGGATAAATTGGGAAAAAAAAGGAAAATGTAAAGGAGATTTTTTAGGATTTAGCTACCCAAGAGAAAATCCCCTTTCTTTACATGTAGGATATTTAGTTAGTAGAAACTGTTTTATTAATTTTAGCCAAAGGAACAAAGGGATATATATCTCTTGCAGGGATGAGGGAAAAAACAACGGATTTAAAATCAATTGGAACATAGGAAGCGTAGACTTAGGTTCCAGTGGCTCTGCTCTACTTGGGAAATGCTTTGTTGACAACGATGAAAAATGGATAATAGTTGGTGTTCTTTCAGGAAAAGATAGGGGATGTCATCCTCCTAACGGAATATACTCAGACTTTTTTGATTACATTAAAAATAGTAAAAATGGAAACGATTTTCTTACAAATGGTCTTCCTGAAGATTACTATGAAGAAAATGATAACATGGAGACAGCATACCTAGATAGCTACTTTTCTCAAAATAGATGTAAGATGTATATACCTTTAAAAAAACTTACCATAAGAGATAATGATGAAGATTGGTTCGGTTTTTATCTTCCTAAAGGTTGTAAATTAAGGATTAAAGCTGATTTTATAAATAGATATGGGAACATTGATTTTTATTTATATGATGCAGAAGGAAATCTTATAAAAAAAGGAAAACCAAAAAAAGAAAAAAGAGAGGAAATTTTAAGTTTCTTTAGCGATAAAGATCAGTTCTTATACTTAAGAGCTAAACTAGAGGATGATCTCTTTCAAAGTTATAATCTTTATCTATACAAGGAAGTAGCAGTTAAGCCGCCTCTATTTGTTGTAACAACAGATAAAGATAAAGAAAACAAGGAATTTCCTAAGAACTCTTTTTTGATAACAAAGAGATACTATACCAATAAAGATAAACTTAACATTTATGTAAATATAAAGGATGAGTTCTTTTCTCAAGATGAACTAGGGGTTTGTATCAGAAACGTCTTTGGATTTTGCCATCCTAAATTTGCTAAACCTTACAGAGAAAAATTTACTCTAAATTTGAAAAAAGAAAAAGTATACAAATTCTACATATCTGTTAGAAATAAGCTACGTTCTTCAAAGTATATATACAAAATATACGTATATCATGATAAAACTCCTCCAAAAGAGAAACAAATTAGCGTAAAAAAGGAGGATAAAAAATTAATTTTCAAACTAAAATACTTTTCTGATAATCTCTCGGGAATAGAAGAATACTTAGTTGCCTACTCTAATAAACCTTTAAAGTCCTGTAAAGAAGGAGAGATAGTTTATAAAGGAAAGTATCCTCAGTTTTCTCTTCCTCGAAAAAAAGGTTTCTACCATATATGTGCTAAAGATAAGGCAGGAAACATTTCAAACGGTGTCACCATGGAGATAAAATAAAACATTGTTTGATTTTTATCATAAAAGGTAATGAAAAGATTTTTTACAATACTAACCAACTAAATAAAACCTTAGGAGGTTAGTATGGCAGTAACAGTTAATTTAAAAGGAAATCCAGTAGCTTTAGCAGGACCTGAACTTAACGTAGGAGACAGAGCCCCTGAAGCTGTTGTTGTGGCTTCTGATCTTTCAGAAAAAACAATTGGTGGAGCAAAAGGAAAACCGCAACTTATTATTACTGTTCCTTCATTAGACACACCTGTATGTGAAACAGAAACTAAAAAATTCAATGAGCTTGTTGCAGGACTTGATATTGATGTAACAGTAGTGTCAATGGACTTACCTTTTGCTGAAAAAAGATTCTGTGAATCTTACAGCATAGGTAACGTTACAGTTGCTTCTGACTTTAGATACAGAGATATGGAAAAGTACGGTGTTCTTATTGCTGAAGGTGCTTTAAAAGGTATCTTAGCAAGAGCTGTATTTGTTGTAGATGCTGAAGGAAAAATTGTTTACAAACAGCTTGTTCCTGAAATCACAGAAGAACCTAACTACGATGACGTTTTAGCTTGCGTAAAATCTTTATAAAATAAAAAGCCTGCCAGAAGGCAGGCTTTCATTTAACTTTCTTTCCTTTTTTCTCTAAAACTCTCTATCAACTCCATAACTTCAGTAGGAAATGGAAAAACAATAGTTTTAGTACCCTTTTGCCCAATATTATTTAATGTTTCAAGATATCTAAGCTGTATAGCTATTGGCTGTTTAGAAAGCATCTCGGCAGCTTCAACTAGTTTTTCTGCAGCTTGATACTCAGCTTCAGCAGATATTATTTTTGCTCTTCTTTCCCTTTCTGCTTCTGCCTGCTTTGCCATAGCTTTTACAAGTTCTTCAGGAAGGTCTATTCTTTTTAGTTCCACAGAAACAACTTTTACTCCCCATGCGTCAGTTTCTTTATCAATAATTTCCTGTAGTTTCATATTTATCTTATCTCTGTGGGATAAAAGCTCATCAAACTCAGCCTGTCCACAAACACTTCTTAAAGTAGTCTGGGCTATCTGGGATGTTGCATATATATAATCTTCTACATTAACTATAGCTTTAACAGGGTCTACAACTCTAAAATAAACAACAGCATCTACTTTTACTGGAACGTTGTCCTTAGTAATAATATCCTGAGTGGGAACATCCAGAGTAACAACTCTTAAAGATACTCTAACCATTTTATCTATGAAAGGAATAAGGATAATAATCCCTGGTCCTTTAGCCCCAATAACTCTACCTAAACGGAAAATAACCCCCCTTTCATACTCAGGAAGGATTTTAATTGCTGATGCAAGGAAGATAATAAAAAGAATAATAAATATTAAAATTGGTGGTGTCATGCCAAGCTCCTGTGCGTAAGAATTTATATAATGAAGAATTTCTGGTCCTGCAGCTATAAAGATATATATTCCTACAAAAATTAAAATAGGTAGAATTCTAGACATAGCATCTCCTTTAGTATGTCTGGCAAGAAGCGTTTACAGCAGAAAGGTGTTTCTTTATTTTATCTAAATCTGTGGAAACCTTCTGAATATTTGCAAATATCTTTTTGTTTTCATCAATTACTTCAAGAAGAGGGTTGTTTATCTCTGTAACAATAGACCTTGTTGACTCAACAAGTTTGTTAACTTCTGTAAAGATTATTGAAAAACTAGTTTCTGTTTGATGGGCAGATTCAACCATCCCATTTAGATATAGAAACTCCAATCTTTTTATAAGGATTTTTAGCTTTTTGATATTCTCATTTATGTCCTGAAGAAGTTTATTTAACTCATAGGAAAGTTTCATATCTTCCTGTGAGTTTTTGTCAAGTAGATACATAAGATCGCAAAGACTTTGTCCAGAATGTTCATCTTTTCCGTAGTTTATAATCTCATTTAGAAACTGAGTAATTGCTATAATCTCAAGTTTAGAAATGCTAATAGAATCAACAATATTCCTTAAAACTATAGATATTTCATCAGTAGTATTTTTCATCTCTTCAATAATCTTATTTCCAACCTCTGAATTTTTTCTCATTTCAGCAGATAAAACAGAAAAAGAAGCTCCATCACTACCTAATTTAAAAGATTCAACAGAGGAGTTAAGGGATATAAGTCTAATATTATCTGTTAAGTTAAAAACATACTCAGATTTTTCCTTTAAAATCTTTCCAAACTCTTCAAGTTTTCCTATTTTTGAGTATATCTCATCGTAGATATTGTCTATATCTTTTGCAAACTTAAATATTGCATATATTGCCCTTGAAAACTCATCTTTTGGATAAATATCTATTGATTTTACTTTTAAAACATCAGCTTTTGATAGAATTTCTTCTCTAAGAACTGAGTACATAAAATCGTCATAGCTACCAAATCCTAACTTTTCTAACTCTTCAGAAAGGTAGCTTATTGCATCGTCTACACCGTATTTGTTTTCAACCTCTTTTAGTTTCTTATATAATGCTGGAATAATTTCAAAGTATTTACTTGTTGGTTTTACTCTTATTGAAAGATATTTTTTAATTTTTCCATCTCTACCAATAATTGGTAAAACTAAAGCCACCACCCAGTAAAAAGAACCGTCTTTTGCAAGATTCTTTACATAGGCAACTATGGGCTTTTTTCCTTTAATGTAATCCCACAAAAGTTTAAAAATAGTTTTAGGCATATCAGGATGCCTTACTATATTATGTGGAGAACCAATTAACTCTTCAGGTTCATACTTTGCAACATCAAAAAATACTTTGTTTCCTGAAAGGATAATACCTTTTAAGTCTGTACTTGAAAAAAATATTTCATCTACATTAAATTTAGCTTCAACATTTTTAGGCTGGGTTTTTACTGCTCTCACTTTCACTCTCCCTTAAAATTTTTAAATCTAGAAGATTTGCTAAGTCATTTAAAGTTAATATTTCATCTTCCTTATTATCGACGTTATCAATAACATTTTCAATTAAAATTCTTTTTTCTTCAAGTTTTTGCAGAATTTTTTCTTCTATTGTGTTTTTCATTATAAGGTTATATATATTTACTCTTTTTGTCTGTCCTATTCTGTGAATTCTATCCTCTGCCTGCCATATTTTTGCTGGGTTCCAGTGAAGATCAAAAAACACTGCATAACTGGCTTCTGTTAAGGTTAACCCTTCCCCTGCTGAGGATATCGTTCCAATAAATATATATTTCTTTGGATTTTCTCTAAACTCTTTTACAGCTTTTTTCTTTTCCTCATGGGACATTTTACCATGATAAACAACTATATAATCTGGATTTATATACATTTTTAGATTTTTTACTATTTTATCTACACCTTCTTTAATAAAGTTTGTAAACACAACAACTTTCTCATCATTTTTTATAAGTTCAAGTATTATCTCCCTTAATCTGTCCATTTTAGGACTTTCTATACTTTTTGAAGGGAAGTTACAAATTTGTCTAAGCTTTTGTATTGCAGAAATAATATTTTGTTTCATAATAAAATTAAAGTTTTTTTCTGCTCTATATCTTTTAGCTATAGAAAGAAGTCTCTCAGTTTCCTTCCCTAAAACTTCCTCATACTCCTTTTTCTGCACAGGAGTAAGTTCTAATTTTTCTATTTCTGGAGGCAGTTTTTCTGGAAGCTGGGAAAGTACATCTTTCTTTAGTCTTCTAAGCATTATAGGTCTTATTAGCTCTTTAGCTTCTTCTGCCGATATATTTGTCTTTATTTCTCTATCTGGGAATAAGAAAGAATACAAAGATACAAGTTCTTTCAGGTTGTTCTGTAGAGGTGTTCCACTTAAAGCCCATCTGTATTTTGCATACCTGCTTATAAATCTTACAGCTTTAGTCTTTTTTGCGTCAGGATTTTTAATATTATGGGCTTCATCTAAAACAACAATGTCTAAATCTT
>JALWKR010000025.1 GCA_027081375.1 Persephonella sp. | reverse complement strand
GCAACTTCAGAAGAGCAGAAAGTGTTGGAGATGACTATAAGAAAACAAAAAGAGCTTTTGTCTATTCTAAAACAAAAAGCTCAAATGGGGCTCGGCAGAATTGCTTTAGATATTCCAAATTCATTAGAAGAGTTAAAGAATGCTCCTGATAATATAGAGCTTTCTGACGGAGATTATATATACGTTCCAAGTAGACCTAACTACGTTCTAGTTCTCGGTGGGGTTTATAATCAAATATCATTGCCATATAGAAGAAATCTTACTGTTGAAGACTATCTTCAGCAGGTAGGAGGTCTTAAAGACAATGCTGATGTGGATGATATTTATATAATAAAGGCTAATGGAAGAGTTTTATCTAAAAAGCAGTTTGCAAGTATAAATTTTGTTTTTGTTAAATATAACTCTTTCCTAAAATACAAACCTGAGCAGGGAGATGCTATTGTAGTTCCGACAAAGCTAAGAGTTCCTATAATGTGGAGACCTCTTCTTAGAGATATTACTCAGATTATTTTCCAGTCTATATCTACAGCTGTTCTTGCTAAGAGGTTGTAATGAAAAGAGTTCTTTTATTGTTGATTTTATTTGTTATAAATTTTGCTTTTGCTAAAGATTATGATCCTTTTTTTGCTGTATGGAAAACAGATTTACCTCTCATGGAAACTCCTTCTAACTCTGGAATTATAGGTTATTTTGAAACTCCCTCTGCCCGTATTATGCAGGATGGACATTTAAGAATAGGTTACTCTCAGATAAAACCCCATACATTCTATTACTTTACATTGGGATTACTTCCTAGAGTTGAAGCTGGTTTGAGACTTGCAGATATCTATAAACTTGATGTTAGAGTTATTGCTCCTGATTTTACTGAAAAGTTTGGTTCTTACAAAGATGAATCTCCTCATGTAAAGTTTCTCTTAATAAAAGAAGGAGCCTTTTTGCCTTCTGTAGCTTTAGGAGCGACTGATTTTTTAGGAACAGGGCTTTTTAAAAGTGCTTACGTTGTTGCTACAAAGTATAATCCTTATATAATCCCAATGGATATTTCTGTTGGATACGGTAAAAAATTCCTAGATGGTTTTTTTGCTGGTGGCGAGGTATTTATTCATCCAAGACTAAGTTTTCTATGGGAGTATTCTTCAGCAAATTATGGGTATGAGATAGAGGCATTAAGGGTAACTGCTAAGGTTAGTAAAAATTCTAAACGCTACAAAAAAATAAAAAGAGCATTTCCAAAAAGAAAATCAAAATACAATTTTGGAGTAAAACTGAACTTTAGCAAAATCTTTCAAACTATTCTTTCTTATCAGTACGGCGATGCGTTTGGTTTTAACGTTGCGTTTAACTGGAGACTTGGAGAACCGTGGCTTCCACATATAGAAAGAAGATTTCAGCTGAAAGGTTCTGCTGAAGATTTTATAAAAAAATATAATCTTTCATATGAAGACTTTATCTCTTACGGTCTTTATAAGTTAGGATTTAGAAATATTTCTGTTTATACAAAAGGAAACTGTTTGTGCATAGATCTTCAAAATAGAGGTTACCTATCTAATGGAAAGGCTATACTGAAAGTTTTTGAGTTAATAAGAGATTATCCACCATCAAAAGATGTAAAGTATGTAGAAGTTGTTCTAAAATCGGCTTATTTCCCTGTTGTTTCCTATAAAGAAAGTATAAAAAGAATAATGA
>JALWKR010000024.1 GCA_027081375.1 Persephonella sp. | reverse complement strand
ATAAAGCCAGAAAAGGATCCATTGACAGGAAAATTTGCTCCTTTAGGAAGGGTTTTTGTCTATCTTAAGAAAAAGAAAGTGATAGGAGATACGTGTGGAGCTAATAAAATATATGACTGTTCTTTTAACTGTGTAGATAAAGTTTCAGCTTATAATTGGTTAGGAGATGGATACTGTGATGATGGAAGATGGGGTATAAATCTAAACTGTCCTACATTCTACTATGATAAAGGAGACTGCAATTAGTAAGGGGAGAAGCTTCCCCTTACTTGTATCTTCTTAGAAGCTCTTCTTGAATATCTTCAATTTTTACTCCTGCATCTACAAGAGCAACTATAATATGAAATATTAAATCTGCAGTTTCATAAACTATTTCATTTTTATCTTTATTTTTTAATGCAATTACTGTTTCTATTGCTTCTTCTCCTACTTTTTGGATTATCTTATCTGAGCCTTTTTCAAAAAGTTTTGCAACGTAGGAACCTTCTGGTTTGTTTTGTTTCCTATCTAGAACTTTTTCATATAAAGCATGAATTATTTCATAAGGATCAGGCTTTTCCTCTTTTTTAAATTCTATATTTCTATAAAAACAGCTTTCTTCTCCTGTGTGGCAGGCAACACCGTAATCTTTAACAAGATAAAGAACACTGTCTCCGTCACAGTCTACTTTTACCTTAACTATCTTTTGCTTATTTCCTGAAGTTTCCCCTTTAACCCAAAGCTGTTTCCTTGATCTAGAGTAGTATGTTGCAAAGCCTGTTTCTAGCGTTTTTCTTATTGCTTCTTCATTTGCATATGCCTGCATTAGAACTTTTCCTGTATAGTAGCTTTGGGTTACAACAGGGACAAGCCCGTGGGAGTTAAATTTTATTTGTTTTATTATCTCATCTATGTTCATTAAAGTTTTACCTCTTTACTTTTGTTAAACGTTGATATTTTAACATTTATACACATTCATAGATTATAATAGTTTGGCTATGAGTGATTTAAGACCTACCTCTAGTCTTGTTAGAAATGCTCTTTTTAACATTTTATACGATGTTAGCGACACATACTTTGCTGATCTGTTTGCTGGTACAGGGGAGATAGGTATAACTGCATTAAAAAAGGGAGCAAAGTATGTAGTATTTGTTGAAAAAAATAAAAAAAGAGCAGGTGAGATAAGAAAAAAAGCTTCAAAAGTTTCAAAAAATTTTAAAGTTTATTCCACAGATGTTTTAAAATTTCTTAAAACCTATTCAGAAGAACCTTTTGATATTATCTTCGCAGACCCTCCTTATGACTACAAACATTATGACAAACTTATAGAGCTGTCTCTGTCTAGATTAAAAGATGGAGGAGTTTTTATATTAGAACATAGAGTTGATAAACACTTTGGTGCTGATGAAGAGAGAAAGTACGGAGATACAATATTATCCTTCTGGAGAAAAAAATGAAAAAAGCATGTGTTTATCCTGGAACATTTGATCCTGTTCATCTAGGACATTTGGATATTGTTAAAAGAGCCTTGAATATCTTTGATTATATAATAGTAGCAATTGCTAAAAACCCTCGTAAAAAACCTTTGTTTTCTCTTGAAGAAAGAGTTGATATGTTTAGAAATTGCGTAAAGGAATATGAAGGAAGAGTTATTGTTGAGCCATTTGAAGGTCTTTTAGTTAATTTTATGAAAAAGTACGATACAAAAAT
>JALWKR010000023.1 GCA_027081375.1 Persephonella sp. | reverse complement strand
TCTACAGTCACTGTTCCTTTAGTTACAGCTCTTGGGATTGGTCTTGCAAGTAGTATAAGAGGGAGAAATCCTGTAATAGATGGATTTGGCCTTATTGCTTTTGCTTCTTTGACCCCTATGATATTTGTTCAGATTTACGGTATCCTTGCCCTTGGAGTTGATGGTGAATCTTCACAACTACAAATGATTTCAGCATCTCAAGAGTTAGCTCCACATGAAGTTACTTACTCTGAACATAAACCTCATTGGATTGTTGAATTAGTTTTTGATTTATTTGCTGTTATAAAAGATCTTATACCAATACTAGCTGTAATATTCTTTTTTCAATATGCAATTATAAAGAAACCAATACCCCATCTTAAATTAATATCTCTTGGGTTTATATACGTTATTATTGGTCTTTACTCTTTTCTTGTAGGACTGGAGATGGGCCTTTTTCCTCTTGGAGAAACAATGGCTCAACAGCTAACTCAAATGGGAAATTACTGGCTGATATATATCTTTGGTTTTCTTATTGGATTTTCTACAACTATGGCTGAACCTGCACTTATTGCAGTAGCTTTAAAAGCAAAAGAGGTAAGTAAAGGAAAGATAAATGACTTTTTGCTGCGTACATTTGTTGCTATTGGAGTTGCGATTGGAATAGCTCTTGGATGCTATAGAATTGTTGTAGGAGATTCTATACATTATTACATAATAGTAGGGTACATTATCGTTATTATTATGACGTACTTTGCTCCAAGGTATATCATCCCTATAGCTTATGATTCAGGAGGAGTAACTACATCTACAGTTACAGTTCCTTTAGTAGCTGCTCTTGGTATTGGTCTTGCAACTAATATTCCTGGGAGAAATCCTTTAATAGATGGGTTTGGTTTAATTGCTTTTGCTTCTTTATTTCCAATGATTACTGTTATGGGATATGGAATTTTATCAGAGTTTATTTACAAATTAAAAAAAGGAGAGAAATCATGAGATTTTCCCTTCTTGTAGTAATAATTGACGAGGAGTTAGAAGATAAGGCTCTGGAAGTTGCGAAAAACAATGGTGCTGTAAACGTTTCCGTACTAAGTGCAAGAGGATTATCTCTTCAAGAAGAGAAAAAAACATTCTTTGGATTTACTCTTGAAGGGGCTCAATCTATTCTTGTATTTGTCCTTGAGAAAACAGTTTCAATAAAGGTGATGAAAGCTTTAAATAGGGAGCTTGAGCTAGAAAAACCTGATAGAGGAGTCGCATTTATTGTTCCTCTGGAACATATAGCAGGTGTTGAATTAAAAGAACTTATAAAGTTTGAGGAAGAGTTGAAAAAACAACTGTAACAGGAAGTAAAAACAGTTTCTATAAAGTGTAAGAAACTATAAAATAATAATTACTATGGAGCAGAGATTGTTAACTATAAAAAACATAGAAGAAGTTTATAGAATAAGCAGAACAACTCTTATAAACTGGAAGAAAAAATGATAACTCTACAGTGTAAACTAACTTTTGAAAACGAAAAAGACAAACAAAAACTACTTGAGTTGATGAGACACTTCTCATCCTGCTATAGATACGCATACAACAGACTAGTAGAAGGACATAAGAGAAAAGAGTTAAACAAACAACAAATAAAGATATTACAAAGCCTAAACAGTAAGCCACAGACCCGAGAGCTTGGTAGCCTATGGAAGGAACAGGTGAGGGGCTACAAGTG
>JALWKR010000022.1 GCA_027081375.1 Persephonella sp. | reverse complement strand
TAAAAGATTTTGTTAAAGAATTAAAAAATCATGGTATAAAGGTAGCAACATTTATAGACCCTGTAGAAGAGCAGATAGACGCATCTATTGAAGTTGGAGCAGATGCTGTAGAGCTTCACACAGGGGAGTATGCAAATGCTACAAATAGTAATGTTCAAAAAGAGTTAGAAAGAATAAAAAAAGCAGCAAGATATGGTAAGGAAAAAGGAATTTCTGTCTTTGCAGGACATGGTTTAACTTATACAAATGTTCAACCAATTGCCGCCATTGAAGAAATTGAAGAGTTAAATATTGGACACTCAATTATTGCAAACTCAGTATTTTGGGGGTTACATGAAGCTGTTTACAGAATGAAAAAACTTATTTTAGAAGCAAGGAAGCAGGTTTAATATTCCTATGAAGAAGATATTCATAAGCGTTGGAGAAATTTCAGGAGATAATTATGCTTCTGAGTTGATAAAAAGAATTCCTGAGGTTGAGTGGATTGGAATTACTGGACCTAAAATGAGAGAAGCTGGATGTAAAACAGTTGAGAGCATAGAAAACATTTCTGTTGTGGGAATAACAGAAGCAGTTCCAAAGTATTTCCATATTAAAAAAACCTTTAAAAAAGCTGTTGAAGAGCTGGAAAAAGGTATAGACCTACTTATTGTAGTTGATTTTCCTGGGTTTAATCTAAAACTTTTAGAAGAAGCTAAAAAAAGAGGAATAAAAACAGTTTATTTCATTGCTCCGCAGGTTTGGGCTTGGGGGAAAGGAAGAATTCCTAAGATTGTTAAAAATACAGATGTTCTTCTTTCTATATGGCCTTTTGAAAAAGAGATATATAAAAAGTTCATAGGAAAAGATTTTAGGCTTGAGTATATAGGGCATCCTCTTCTTGATATTATAAAAACTGAGGAAACAGAAGAATCTTTTAGAAGAAAGATTGGTATAGATAAAGATAAAAGGATAATAGGTTTTCTCCCTGGTAGTAGAGAAAGTGAAGTAAAAACTCTTCTTCCAATAATGTTAAAATCTGCTGAAAAACTTCTGCAAGAAGAAGATTTACATTTTGTTGTTCCTGTTACTGAAAATGTTTCTAATTTAGCAAAAAGTATTGTATCTTCTTACAATATGCCTCTTTCCATTGTAGATAAATCTATTTTCTCCTTTCCTTCTTATGAAGTTATGAAGCACAGTTATTTTGCAGTTGTAGCCTCAGGAACTGCAACTTTAGAGACTGCTTTGTTTGAAACACCTTTTGTTCTTGTTTATAAGGTATCTCCTTTAACTTTTTTTATAGGAAAACTTCTTGTTTCTATAGATTACTTAGGTCTTCCTAATATTATCGCTGGAAGAGAAGTAGTAAAAGAGCTTCTTCAAAAAGAGTGTAATTCTGAAAATATTTACAGATGGACAAAAAGATATTTAACTGATAGTAAGTTGTACAGAACTACTCAAGAAGATTTAAAACTAGTAAAAGAAAAACTTGATTCTTCTGGAGCTTTAGATAAAGCTTCTAGAATTATTTTAGATATGTTAAATCCCTAAGAGTTTTGTCAAAGAGAAAGTAAATAAATGGTGCGAGAGGCGGGAATCGAACCCGCACGGCCTTGCGGCCAAGGGATTTTAAGTCCCTCGCGTCTGCCAGTTCCGCCACTCTCGCATAGGCAGATAAATATTTTATATATGTTTTAAATAAATTTCAAGATGTT
>JALWKR010000021.1 GCA_027081375.1 Persephonella sp. | reverse complement strand
TGGATACCTTCCAATTATGATCACAGGTATAGGGGAGAAGTAACTCTGAGATATGCTCTAGTCCACAGTTTAAATGCAGCCTCTGTAAATCTTTTTATGAAAGTAGGAATAAAACCTGTTATAAAGCTGGCAAAAGATCTGGGGATAAAGTCATATCTTCCTCCTGTTCCTTCATTAGTTCTTGGAAGTGCAGATATCTCTCCTCTAGAACTTGCTACTGTTTATTCAACTTTTGCAAATCAAGGAACTAGATGTGAACCATACTTTATAGAAAAAGTTGTAGACAAAGAGGGAAATACTGTTTACTCTCATGAGCCTATATGTATTCCTGTCATCCCTAAAGAGGAAAATGCAGTGGTTGTGGATATGCTTAGAGCTGTAATAAAAAAAGGAACAGGAAGAAAAGCAAGAGTTCTTGGATTTCCTATAGCTGGAAAAACAGGAACTACAAATAACTATACAGATGCATGGTTTGCTGGATTTTCTCCTAAGATTACCACTGTTGTATGGGTAGGATATGATATAAAAAAGAGCATTGGAAGAAAGATGACAGGCTCTGCAGCTGCTCTTCCTATATGGATAGACTTTATGGCATCTGCCCATGCAGGACAGAAAGTTCCTAACTTTCCTATCCCAGAGGGAGATGTTTATGTTCCTATTGACCCGATAACAAACCTAGTTGCAAATGAAACATGTCCTGGAGAATATGTTCTGTTTGTAAGAGGAACTGCTCCTGATATAGATTGTGAAGGAAATTTAGTAAATGTAAGAAGGTTTAGACTATACAGAGGCTCTATTAATGTACAATAGTTATTTAACAACATATAAGAGGTAAGAATATGACGTACCAGTTTCCAGATAATAGAGGATACTTTGGAGAATTTGGTGGTAAGTATCTTCCTGAAACGTTAATACCTGCTCTTGAAGAATTAGAACAGCAGTATGAAAAAATAAAAAATGATGGAGATTTCCAAAGGGAACTTGTTTACTATCTTCAGGAGTATGCAGGAAGGCCTTCTATTTTATACTACGCTCACAGGTTAACAGAAGCAGTAGGCGGGGCAAAGATATATCTTAAGAGAGAAGACCTTCTTCATACAGGAGCTCACAAAATAAATAATACATTAGGACAGGTTTTACTTACAAAAAAATTAGGAAAAAAAAGAATTATAGCTGAAACAGGGGCAGGACAGCACGGGGTATCAACTGCAACAGCTGCATCTCTTTTTGGATTAGAGTGTGTTGTTTATATGGGAGAGGAAGATGCTGAAAGACAGGCTCTAAATGTATTTAGAATGAGACTGTTAGGTGCAAAAGTAGAAATAGTAAAGTCTGGAAGTAGAACATTAAAAGATGCTGTTAATGAAGCTCTTAGAGATTGGGTTACTAATGTAAAAACTACCCACTACGTTATAGGTTCAGCTTTAGGACCTCATCCATTCCCAATGATAGTTAGGGATTTTCAGTCTGTTATCGGAAGAGAAACAAAAGAACAGATTGTTGAGATAGAAGGAAGACTTCCTGATGCTGTTGTTGCATGTGTTGGAGGAGGTAGTAACGCTATAGGGATGTTTTATCCATTTATTGAAGATGAAAATGTTAGATTAGTTGGGGTTGAGGCAGCAGGATATGGAATAGAAACAGGACAGCATGCAGCAAGTATCAACGGAGGTTCAATTGGTGTACTTCACGGTATGAAATCTTATTTCCTTCAAAATGAATGGGGACAGATTGAACATACCCATTCTATCTCCGCAGGTTTAGACTACCCAGGAGTAGGTCCTGAGCACGCATATCTAAAAGAGACTGGAAGAGCAGAGTATATAACAGCAACTGATGAAGAAGCACTAGAAGGATTTTTGCTACTTTCTAGAGCAGAAGGTATAATACCTGCTTTAGAAAGTTCTCATGCTGTTATAAAAGGTGTTGAATTGGCAAAAGAAATAGGAAAAAATGGTATAGTAGTTATTAACCTTTCAGGAAGAGGAGACAAAGACGTTCAGCAGGTTAAAAACTTTTTAGATACCAATCCAGATATATATGAAAAACTAACAGAAAATATAAATAAAAAATACAACCTATAAAATGAAACAAAGGAAGAGAGATGAAAAAGTATCTCCTTTATACATTTTTATTGTTTTTTGTTTTCCTATTAGGTTGTGAGGAGAAACCATCAAATAAAGATATACTTAATGCTATAAAGAGTAGATACTCAAAAATAGGCAAAATAGAAAACTTTAGAAGAATAGACGACTATAAAACAAAAGATGGAAAGTATGTAATTGAATATGAGTTTGACCTTATTTTAGATATCGACAAACTAAGAAAAATTTCAAAGAAAAAAAATCCTCTAGAAACTATAACTTACACAACCACTCTCCTTTTAGTATCAATTCAGTGTCCTGATATTTTAGAAAGCTCAGATACCTGTAGGATAAGAGATAATATCACTTTTATTAAAGGAAAAGATGGCTGGGTACCTGTTAAATAAAAAGCTTATCATTTTTACAGATTTAGACGGTTCTCTGTTGAACCACGAAGATTACTCTTACAAAGATGCTATTCCAGCACTTAATATAATAAAAGAGAAAAAAATACCTTTTATAGTAACAACAAGTAAAACAAGAGTAGAAGTGGAAGAACTTTTAAGGGAGCTTAACCTCCAAGAACCTTTTATCGTTGAAAATGGAGCAGCTATATTTTTTCCAAAAGGTTATAGAAATTTTTCTATAAATGGGGAAGAAAGAGATAGCTACATTGTGATAAAACTAGGAAAAGATTACTCATATGTAAGAGATTTTTTTGAAAAAGCAAAAAAGAAGTTTCCAATAAAGGGATTTGGAGATATGACTGATGAAGAGGTTTCAAAACTAACAGGATTACCTATAAAAAAAGCAAAACTTGCAAAAAAAAGAGAGTTTACAGAGCCTTTTGTTATAGAAGATGTATCTTTAATAAAAAAGTTAGAAGATGAAGCAAAAAAATATGGGTTAAAAATAACCAAAGGAGGAAGATTTTACCATCTAATAGGAGAAGGTCAGGATAAAGGAAAAGCTGTAAAGATCACAACAGATATTTTTAAAAGTAACTCATGGAAAGAAGCAAAAACAGTAGGTATAGGAGACAGTAAAAATGATTTACCAATGCTGAAGGAAGTTGATATACCTACTCTTATTATGAAACCTGATGGTTCTTATGAGAATATAGAGCTTCCAAATCTTATTAAATCAAAGTATCCTGGAAGCAAAGGCTGGAATCAAGTTGTTTTAGGTTTGCATACTAACTTGATTTTAAATATTCTTTCTTCAATTCCTCGATAGTTTTTTGAATAACCTCACTTACTTCAGGTATATAGTGAACTGTTTTTGTTATATCTTTAAATTCCTCTGGCAGATTTTTTACATTTTCTATAGCTTTTTCTTGAATCTCTTTTAAAGAAGGTAAGTTTTCAATGGTTTTTCCATTTTCCATATATTTTTTAAGTAATGGTTTCTCACCTTTAACCTTTTCATCATACTTACAGATAATATCTTTTTCAAATACTCCATTTTTAAAAAACCTGTATACCTGCTTTTTAAAAGGCAGAGTTACTTTTCCTTTACTAAATTTCATAACAGGTTCTTTATCGTACTCTACAAGCTTATACGCACAGTCTAGATAAGGAACATCAGCAGAAACAACCAGTTCTGTTCCAACTCCCCATCCATCAATAGGAGCTCCACTATCTAGAAGTTCTTTTATCTTGTATTCATTTATTCCACCACTAACAATTATTTTTGTATCTTTAAATCCATTTTCATCTAGAATTTTTCTAGCTTCTTTTGTAAGCTCCAGTAAATCTCCACTATCAATTCTTATTCCTCTAAAGCTTTTTAGTCCAAGTTTTTTAACTACCTCTATCGCTTTTTTAACTCCTTCTATTGTGTTAAAAGTATCTACTAGGAAAATTGTATTTTCAGGATATTGTCTTGCAAAAGCTTCAAATGCTTTTTTTTCATCTTTATAAGCTAGTATAAAAGAATGTGCCATTGTTCCTACGATAGGGATACCGTAAATCTTTCCTGCTAAAACGTTTGACGTTCCTGCAAATCCACCTATAAAAGAGGATCTAGCTGCTTTCATCCCTGCATCTGTTCCATGTGCCCTTCTAAGTCCAAAATCAACTAAAGCAGTTCCCCTTGCAGCTAAAAAACATCTCATAGCTTTTGTAGCTACTAGTATTGGGTGTTGAAGAGTATTAATAAGAAATGTTTCTATTATCTGAGCTTCTATCAGAGGAGCTTCAACCTGAACTATAGGTTCATTAGGAAATATAACTTCTCCTTCATCCATTGCATATATATTTCCTGTGAAGCGAAAATCTTTTAGATACTTTAAAAAATCTTCTTCAAATAAACCTGTTGATTTTAGATACGCTAAATCTTCATCTGTAAAGTGAATATTTTCAAGGTAGTATAAAAGTTGCTCTAATCCTGCATTTATTAAAAAAGAACGTTTTTCTACAGGTCTTGTATAAAAATCAAATATAGCTGTTTTATTTAAGCCTTCTTTAAAATATACCTGAGCCATGGTTAGTTCATATAAATCTGTTAATAGGGACATATTATCTTTATTTACAAATCCAAAAACCATCTTTACCTCTTAAACTGTTATTTTGTTTTTTAAATAATCAGAGAGTTTATTTGATAGCTGGGTAATGTTTCCTGCTCCTAAAACAAGTATCACATCTTTATCTTTTATTATACTTTTAACAGCTTTAAAACATTCTTCTATATCTTTGCAGTAGAAAACATCTTTTTTATTTTCTTCTTTTGTGATTTTGGCAAGCTTTTCCCCTGTAATCCCTTTAATTGGCTTTTCCCCAGCAGAATATATTTCTGTTATAAATGTTATATCTGGAATATCAAAAGATTTTGAAAATTCTTCAAATAAAGATGATACCCTTGAATACCTGTGAGGTTGAAAAACAGTGATTATTCTTCTGTCTGGGAACATCTCCCTTGCTGCTGATAATGTTGCTTTTATTTCAGTTGGATGGTGAGCATAATCATCAATCACAATAATTCCGTTATCATACTTTATCTCAAATCTTCTGTTGGCATTTTTAAAATTCTCAAGAGATTCTTTTATTACACAGAAAGGGACTTCTAACTCTAAAGCTACGGATATTGCAGCTAATGCATTGTAAACGCTGTGCTTTCCAGGTATAGAAAGGTGTATTTCTCCAAGATCATTTACTTTAAACTTATATCTTCCATCTATAAGTTTTAAATCATAGCCTCTTATGTCAGCTTCTTTAGAAAGCCCAAATTTAATAACTTTTTTTTCTATAAAAGGAATTATAGAACTTGTGTTAGGATCATCAATATTAACAGCTACTGCTCCATAAAAAGGAACTTTGTTTGCAAATTCTATAAATGCTCTTTTTATGTCTTCTAAATCTTTATAAAATCCAAGATGCTCAACGTCTATATTATTAATAGTTACAATTGTTGGAGTAAGTTTTAAAAAAGAGCCATCACTCTCATCTGCTTCAGTAACTAAAAAATCTCCCTGACCTAATCTAGCATTGCTTCCATAAGCCTCCAGTTTTCCTCCAATAACCACAGTGGGATCAAGTCCTGTTTTACCTAAAATAGTCCCTATCATAGAAGTAGTTGTTGTTTTCCCATGACTTCCTGATATAGCTATTCCATATTTAAACCTCATTAACTCAGCAAGCATTTCCCCTCTAGGAATTGTAGGAATTCCTAACTCTTTAGCACGTAAAAGCTCTACATTATCTTCTTTTACAGCAGAGGAGTACACTACAACATCTGCTCCTTCAACATTTTCAGGTCTGTGACCTATATATATTTTGGCTCCCATGTTTCTTAAGTTTTCTACAGTTTGGCTTTCCTTTAAATCTGAGCCTGTTATGAAAAAACCTTGATTTAAAAGAACCTGAGCAATACCGTTCATTCCTGAACCGCCAATGCCAATAAAATGGATATGTTTAATCTTTCCTCTAAACATAAAAAGCCCTCTTTAAAATTTTTAATTAGTTTTTATTTCGTATATTCTACTTAAGTTCAAAAATTAACGCATATATCTATAGAATTTGGCTCCACAATTATAGCTTTATCTTCCAAACCTTTCCTTTTAATTTCTTCCTTAAAATGTTGAAGTGGGGCTTCCACTTTTACAAACTTAGGTATAGTGTGAAATGTTCCATAATGAATAGGGACAACATACTTGGCTTTTAAATCAACAAAAGCCTGAACTGCTTCCCATGGGTTCATATGAACATTCTTTAAAAAAAGAGTTGGTTCATACCCACCTATTGGTAAGAAAGCTGTGTGAATATCATATTTTTCTCCATATTCTTTAAATCCTTCAAAGTATGCAGTATCACCTGCAAAGTAAAAGGTTCTATCAAATACTTTAATTAAGAAACTAACTGTGTCAGTATTAGGGAAAAGAATAGACCTTCCTTTATTGTGTTTAACAGGCAGAGCTGTAACTTCAATACTGTTGTCTAAATACGTTTCATATCTTTTCAATTCCAAAATCTTTTTAAAGTATGTGTTTCCTATAACTGGTTTTGTGTTCTCAGGAATTATTAGTACAGCATTTCTTTTCAATCTCCTTAAAGTTCTCATATCTAAATGATCATAATGAGCGTGAGATATAAATATGTAATCAACCTCTGGAACCAGATCAGGTCTTAAAGCAGGTTTTTGTCTTCTAATTCCAAAAATGTGAGGGCTTAAAAAAGGGTCAGTTAAAAATTTTATACCTTGATAAGAAACTAAAAAAGTAGAGTGCCCAAGGTTTGCAATGAAATCATAGCCATGTTTTATTGCAAAATTTACTTCCCGATATATAAAGCTATGCTCATCAAGGATAAAGTTTTTATGCAGCTTATAATCCTTTGCTTTTGGCTTCTTCCCAAAGCTTGTCCATATGTTCAAGGGACATCTCCTTTAAATCCTTATTTTCTTCCTTAGCTTTCTGTTCAATATACTGGAATCTTTTAATACTTCTATCTATTGATTGGTGGAGTGCTTCCTCAGGGTCAACTCCATAAGCCCTTGCAAGATTTGTTATAGCTATAAGAACATCTCCAAGTTCATGTTTTATTTCTTCAGGGGATTTGGCTTCTTTTAACTCTTGTATTTCCTCCATCACTTTATCCCAAACCTCTTCAGGATTTTGCCAGTCAAAACCAACTTTTGCCATTCTCTTTTGAACTTTTACAGCTCTGTGAAGTGCAGGCATTCTTTTAGGAATTCCTTCTAAAATAGATTCTCTTTTTTTCTCCTTTTGTTTTATCTTTTCCCATTTATCCAGATGATCTTTCCCTTCTAGTTTTTCATAATCTTCTCCTCCAAAAACATGAGGATGTCTTCTTATAAGTTTTTTTATTAAGTTATCTAAAACATCATTAATATCGAATTTCCCTTCATCTTTTTTTATTTGAGAATGGAATACCACCTGCAGCAGCAAATCTCCAAGCTCTTCAATCATCGCTTCATCATTATTTTCTTCTATAGCTTCAAGAAGTTCATATGCTTCTTCAATAAGATTGTTTTTTATAGATTGATTTGTTTGCTCCCTATCCCATGGACACTCTTTTCTCAATCTTGCCATTATATCTACAAGTTCCTGAAACTTTTTCCCTTCCTCTCTACAATCTTCCATTCTTTACCTCCAAATATTTTTTAGAAAAAATAGGCAAAACAAAGATTTTTTTCTATGATATTGATGTTAGAATAAACAAAACAGGATAAAAAAGGAGTGAAAATGGAGAATATTAAAGAGTTAAATCATCCTTTGG
>JALWKR010000020.1 GCA_027081375.1 Persephonella sp. | reverse complement strand
TATATACTCTTTTATCTTTCCTTTATTTTTTAAAAGATTTATCTGCTTTTCAGACAGATCCCAGTATTTTAGCTTCTGCAGAGCTGATAGATACATCTGTTTTGCACTTTCTTTTAAGACGTTGTCTTCAAGATTTTTTGTTTTCAGATAATATCTGTAAGCTCTTAAAAACTCTTCCTGAGCAGAAACAAGTTCAGGACTGTATAGAGACAGTAGAGGCTGTCCTTTTTTTATATATTTACCTTCAAAGTCTGCGTATAATGTTTTTACATAACCACTAAACTTTAAGGTTATCTCCTTTGTCTGATCTTCTGGATACTTTATATCTGCGTATGTTTCAATCTTTTTAAATAGCTCCATCTTTTTCACTACAGTTGTGTCAATGTTTATAAGCTGATTTATAGCTTCAGGTTTAAACTCAGGAGCTTTTTTTGGAAGCTTTAAAGACTCTATCTGTTTAGTTTCTGATTTGTTTAAAAATATATCTTTGTACTCTAAAAGAATGTCTTTCATTGAGATAACTAATCCTGCTCCTAAACCTGCTAGAAAAACAGATATAAGA
This sequence comes from Persephonella sp., assembly GCA_027081375.1. Classification (GTDB taxonomy): domain Bacteria; phylum Aquificota; class Aquificia; order Aquificales; family Hydrogenothermaceae; genus JAADDV01. Next base: position 7,269 of record JALWKR010000020.1, on the reverse strand, counting down.
ATAAATATCTTTTTCATCTTAATTCTCCAACATCTGCTTTTATTTTTATGATTGAAGCGTATTTTTTGTATGTTTCATCAAGGATCTGTTCTTCTGTGTAAAGAAGCTGTTTCAAAACAGATAAAACATCTACCATATTTCTTTTACCAACTTTGAATTCAGAAAGTATTGCCCTATAGGTTTCTATAATCTGCTCTTTCATAAGCCTTAGAATTTTAAGATTTTCTTCTGTCTCTTCTATTGTCTGATAATTTGTTTGTATATCTTCTTTTAGTTTCTCTTCTACAGTTTTTAGCTTCTTCTCATATACAGTTGTTTTTTTCTTTTCAAGACTAATCTTTGAGAGATATCTATCTTTGTTTAAAAAAGTTAGAGGAAATGATACTCCTGCAGAGACATAGTCATTAAAAGATTTTCTGTAAAAGTATTTTATAAAAACCTTAAAATCTGGATAAAAGGATAACTTAGCAAGTCTTTCTCTTTCTTTTTGGGTTTTTATCTTTTGGGACATAAAAAGATACTCTGGAGAGTTTTTTATTTTTGAAATATACTCTTTCAATTTTTTCTTCTTTTCCTCTTTTATACTAACGTTTCCTATCTTTATTTTTCTTCCTGCAAGGGAGTAGATTTTTATCTTTTCCTTTTCTAGAGCTTTTTTTAGAGTATTTTCTTTCTTTTTTAAAAACGTGTAATAAACCTGTGCATTTAAAATATCACTTTGAGATGCTTTTCCTACAGAATAGCTAACATTAGACAGGGATATAATACTTTTTGCTACATCTTTGTAATGATTAATTAGATCTAGCTTTCTTTGAATAAGCCATATCTTATATATTGATAGATAGGCTTTTTCTAAAACTTCCTGCTGTGTTTTTATGAGATTTATTTTTTCTGTAGAGAGCTCTTTATATACAATCTCACCTTTAGTTTTTAACTTTTCCAAATAAGGAATTTTTCTAGATATACCAATTCCTATACTCTGCATAGGTTCTATATTTCTGTCTAATGGTCTGTAAAAAAGCTGAATGTCGTTTATAGATATATCTAGATTAAAATCAGGTAAGGAAGTTTCAAACTCTTTTTTGTATTTGTATATACCTAGCTTTTCTCTTATCTCCTGAAGCTGTGGATTGTTTGCCTTTATGTTTTCTATAATATTTTCTATCTCTATACTAAAAGCTTTGCTACATATTGTAGTAAACAAAAGCACCAAAAAAACAAAAGTTCTCATAACATAACTCCGCAGAAGCAGGTTTTATAAGCGAAAGCAAAGGTAAAAATAGATAAGATGGAAAACAACAGGAAAAATATATATTTAGGAATAGGTGGTTCTTTTTCTTCTAAAACAAAGTTTAATCTCTCTCCTATATAAAGATTAGCCATTGGAACAGATACATAAGACTTTTTCTCTACAAACTTAAGAAGGGTTTTTAGATAATCATATTTATTTTTTTCTACAGTTAAATCAACTTCTATCTCTCTAGCTAGTTTGTATACCTTTTCCAGCTTCTTACCTTTTGGAAAAAGTGAAGATAGCACAGAAACAGCAAAAAACTTTAAGCTGTCATTTCCTAAAAAATGTATTTTTTCATGGTTAAAAATATGCTTTTTCTCCTGCTTATTTAGGTTTAATACTCCTTTAGACAAAACAATATATCTTCTAAAAAGTCCAAAGTTAAAAGCGATAAGTTCTTTTGTATCAAGGATAACAAGATTTTTATATTTCTTTAGCCAAAGTTTCTCTAATGTTTTTTTCATTTTTAGATAATGGAAAAGATTTTTCATAAAAGAAAGTAAAAAGTTTGAAAAATAGAACATAAATACCAACAAAATAGAGAGGTATAAAAATATATTCAGGTGGTTTTTTAAAAAGCTAACAAAATCCATTTTTGTATAACAGGCAGATATATCTTTAAGCCAGAATTCAAGGTTACTTCCTAAAAATAAAAATAGAAAAAAGTAAAAAACAACAGCACTTATATACAAGTAAAAAATCACGTCACTTTTTCTCATCTCTTATCTTCTTTTCTAATATTTCTTTTAATCTCTTTATCTCTTCCTCTGGAAGTTTTTCTAATGTCCCTTCAAATGCAGCAATAGCAGTATCAGGATTAGAAGCTAGAATATCTGTTAAAACCTTTTCAGCTACTATCTTTTCAAATTCTCTTTTAGAAACAACAGGAAAGTATCTGTATCCCTTTCCTTCTTTTTCTCTTTTAAGGAAACCTTTCTTATATAATCTATCTAAGATTGTCATAACTGTTGTATGAGCTAAATCCTTATTTAGAGCTTCTCTAACCTCTCTAACAGTCCCACTTCCCTTCTCCCATAAAATATTCATAACTTCTTCTTCAAGTTCTCCAAAGGGGGAAGGCTTATCCTTATTTAGTTTTAATGTTTTTAAGCCTTTTTTTATAAACTCAAACATATTTTTCTCCTTAAAGGTTAAATCCAAATTTTGCTTTTTCTACTTTACCATCTTTTTCTATAAAAACAATAATCTGCCATGTTCCGCCCATATTTAGATTTATATCACTTTCATAGTGGTCTTTAACCTTCTCTACAGGATAATCAAAACTCATCTCAGGCATTCCCGGCATTGGAGGCATATAACCGTTTATTTTTAGTTTAGCATCTGTAACAGGATTTCCGTTTTTGTCATAAACATATATTTTCCACCTGTTGATACCAACAAAAGGTGGTTTTTCAGAGATTATAACAACTTTATAACTTTGAGTTTCTAACTCTTTCTTATATGCTTCTTTTTTTGCACATGCAAAAAGTAAGAAAGACAGGATTACAAATATAAATCCTTTCAACACTGCATTTCTCATTTTTCTCTCCTTTTTACTATTTTATGTAGTATTAAAATATTAAACAAAAGCAAATCTGTCAACAGGAAAGACAAAACTGTTGAAACTGATATAAAATGTTATAAAAGATAAAAAATATTTCTCATTACAAACAATAAACAGGAGGATTGGAATTGGGTATTGGAAAGAAAGTTAGATTAGAAAGAATAATGAACAGGGATACTGGAAAAACAGTTATTGTTCCTATGGATCATGGTGTAAGTTCTGGACCTATGAAAGGTCTTATTAATATAAAAGAAACAGTTCAAAAAATTGCTGAAGGTGGAGCAAACGCAATCATTTTACATAAGGGTATGGTAGAACAGGGACACAGAGGAAAAGGTAAAGATGTTGGGCTTATTGTTCATATGTCAGCTTCTACAGATCTATCCATAAGAAAAAATGACAAAGTTCTTGTATGCACAGTTGAGGAGGCTATAAAACTTGGAGCAGATGGTGTTTCAATACACGTAAACATTGGTGCAGAAGATGAAAAGCAGATGTTAAAAGATTTTGGAGCAGTTTCTAAGGAATGTATCGAGTGGCAGATGCCGTTAGTTGCTATGCTTTACTACAGAGGCCCTGAAGTTAAAAATCCTTTTGACCCTGATGCTATAGCTCATATTGCAAGACTTGGAGCAGAACTTGGAGCAGATATAGTTAAAGTTCCATATACAGGAGACCCTGACAGTTTTAGAAAGGTTGTTGAAGGCTGTCCTGTCCCTGTTGTTATAGCAGGGGGACCTAAGGTAAGCTCTGATAGAGAGCTATTACAGATGATATATGACGCAGTTGTTGTAGCTGGGTGTGCAGGACTATCTGTAGGAAGGAACGTATTCCAGCATGATGATGTAGCAAAAATAACGTATGTTTTATCAAAAATAGTTCATGAAGGTATAACTGTTGACGAGGCAATGAAGATTTTAGAGGAAAAATAACCTTGACTATAAAGAAAAAAATAAGCTAATTTATTAGAAATATTCTGCAGAATAGGAGGTTTTAGGAATGAAAACGTGGCTCGCTTTTATAATCATGACAGCATTTTCAATTCTTACTTTTGTTGTTGCTTATCTTGGAGCAGCTCTTAAAAGAGGAGAAGAGTAATATAAACGTTGAAAGATATTAGTATACAGGTAGGGAATATTTTCTTTTTCCTATCTCTCCTTTTTTTCCTTTTTCTATCTTATCTTTTATTTGAACCTTTTTTTAAAGTTATTGTAATATCAATACTTTTGGCTGTTATATTTTATCCGTTAAACCAGTTTTTTGAGAGAATTTTTAAAAGTTCTTTTTTCGCTTCATTTTTTACAACTTTTATTCTCCTATCGTTTATAATAATTCCTTCTATATTTCTCGTTGTTTTCCTTTCAAATGAATTTTTGGCTCTATATCCTGTTATAGTAAGTAATATATCAAAACTAAAGAATATTGAAAATGTTATAAATTCTATCCCAGTTCTCCAGTATATACATCAAAAATTCCTGCTTTTTCTTCAGACTTTGAATATTCAATTAGATTTAGATAATGTTCTTAGAAATATCCTAAATCGCATTCTTTCATTTTTTGTATCGCAAACAAAAAGCATTTTCTTTAATATAACTCTTTTTGTTTTTAATCTTGTGATGATGATTATTACTATATTTTTCTTGTTCAAAGACGGAAAGTTTTTATATAAGAGGGTTTATGAGCTTATACCTTTAAGTGTAGAAGAAAAGGATTTTTTAATATCTAAAACTTATAAAGCTATTCAGGGAGTTGTTCTAGGTTCTGTTCTAACAGCAGTAGCACAGGGAATTTTATCCTTTATAGGATACTTCTTTATTGGTTTAGAATTTAGTCTTTTTTGGGCTTTTGTTACTTTTTTAGCAGCATTTCTTCCTATAGGAGGTGCCTCTTTAGTATGGATACCTGTCGCTATCTATACATTTTTCACTAAAGGAATTATTACAGGAATACTTTTTACTCTATATGGCACTCTCATTATCAGCACTGTAGATAATATTATAAAACCAATTGTTATTGGAGATAAAACAAATATTCATCCAATGATTTTGGTTTTCGCTATACTTGGCGGATTAAATTTAGTAGGTTTTTTAGGAGTATTTCTAGCTCCTATCATATTGGTATTGCTAGATAATCTCCTTGTAATCTATAAAGAAAGATACATTAGATAAAAACCTCACATGTTTCTTCCATTTTATAAAAATAAATTAGGAATTTAATATTAAAGTTTTTATAGTTAATAACGAAATAATAAACAGATATTAATCCATTAATATGGAGGATAGGGTTATGAAGTTTATATTAAAAAGACACAAAAGCAAGGACAAATTTTCTTTTACCCTTGTGGAAGGAAACAAAACTATATTAAAAAGTCAGATGTACGCCTCAAAAAGAAATGCTATGACTGGAATTAACGCTGTAATCAAAAATGCCCCCCTTGAAAGAAGATACGACATTAGACAGTCAAAAGACGGCAGATGGTATTTTAATTTAAAAGCTGCAAATGGAAAAATTGTTGCTACAAGCACCTTCTTTAAAACAGAAGAAGAACTTGAAGATGTTAAGAAAATGCTAAAAGATGAAATTGAAAATACAACTATAGAATATATTGAAGAAGAGTAAACCACGGGGGATTTCCCCCTTTTCAGCTTTCTTTTTTTCTGCAGCTAGTAAAAACTACAGTAGACACGGATAAAATAGCTGATACAAAAAACCCTATTGCTATAACAATAATTCTTGGCTTTAAGTCCTGAGTATCTGGCAGTAATGGAGGGTCTATTACTTCTACAAAGAGTTGTTCTTTTGATTCATTAAATTTTGCCTGCTGATACATCTTTAAAAGTACTTCATAAACTTCCTGCTCTGTTTTCAGCTTTCTAACTATATCCATATAATCAGTTAATATATCTGGAAGTTTTTTCAAAGCTGGGAAAAATTTGTTATCTTCTTCAAATTTCTTTAAAGTGTTATCAATAAAAGATATTTGCATTCTTATCGCTTTTACTTTTGGATGATCAGGAGAAAGGGTTGTTTCTAAAGTGGAAAGTTCCATTAGAAGCTCTGTTCTTTTATTCAAAAGAGATAAATATGTATCAAATATATTTTTCAGCTCATCATCAGGATTTAAAAGTTTTGTTTTTTTCTGAAAATCTGCTAAAGTCTTCTGAAGTTTTATAAGTTTTTCCTCTTCTTCCTTTAGTTTTTTTTCTAGGAAAACCCTATCAAATTTTGCTACAGAGAGATTTTTTTCATTTAAAAGTTGTCTCAGTTCAATAATGTACTGGTTTGCAATTTTTTGGGATAAAACAGGATCCTTTGTATGTACCTCTATTTCAATCGTATTTAAATTTTTATCCTGTTTTATTTTTACTTTTTTTCCTAAAACTTTAATTGCCTTATTTATGGATACTTTCTCTTCTTCTGGAAATAAAACAGGTATAAGATTTAACTTCTCAATAATCCTCTTTCTTATAGTTCTACTTTCTAGTACAGCCATTATCTTATTTATATCACCTGATTGTCCTATATTAAGACCTGCAATAGCAGCTAAACTAGCTAGCTCTCCTAAAGATGGAGAGGAAGTAATAGGAAGTAAAAGAGTTGAAGAAGTATATCTTGGAGGAAGAATTACTGCTAATCCAACAAACATAAACATAAAAACAAAAAATATTAAAAAAAGCTTCTTTATATTTTTTTTCAAAATTTTTCCAAAATTTTTATCTTTACAAAAAAAATCAAACATTTTCTCAAAACTCTCTATTATTTAAACTTCAGTATTTTACAACATTGATAATCAAGTTACCAAATTCATCAACATAAGCAAAGCATTCAGGGGGAATAACAATTGTTGATGAATACTCAACAACTATTGAAGGAAAATCTATTTTATTATTTGCTTTTAAGTGCTTCCTATCTATTACATATGTTTCTATTTCTTTCCCATCAAAAACTGTTTTTGTTTTTCCAAGAATTGCTTTGTTATCTATCTTTTCAGAACCTTTTTCTATCTTTTCTATTTCTGGTTTTTCAGTTTTTCCTATAGCTCTAAGTCTTATGTTTACTACCTGAGTTTCCCTATCTAGATTTTTAAACCCATAGATTTTTTCATATTTATTATGAAACTCTTTTATAAAATTTTGAGAAAAAGGAACTTTTACCTCAAAAGACTGTCCTTTATATCTCATGTCTAAATATTTTTCAAAAAGAATATCTTCTGCTCCTTCTTTCTTCAAATCTTCACGTGCCTTTTTCTCTAGTATTGAAAAAAGCTCTTTTATTGCTTCATACTTTGCTTCTTTTTCTGAAAGCATAACTGTTGAGGAGTAGTCTTTTATTATATCTGCCATAAGCATTCCCATAGCAGATAAAATTCCTGGATTTCTTGGAACTAGCACTTTTGGAATATTAAGGGATT
>JALWKR010000019.1 GCA_027081375.1 Persephonella sp. | reverse complement strand
GACCGTTAAACATAGCCTCAGAAACGTAACCATCATCTCTAAAAGCCCTTACAGAAACAGCTCCGTGTCTTTTAGAAAGTTTTGATTTATCTTCTCCAAGAATAATAGGCAGATGAGCGAATTTTGGCTCTTGAAAGCCTAATGCTCTGTAAATAAGTATCTGTTTAGGAGTATTTGAAAGGTGGTCTTCTCCTCTTATTACGTGGGTTATCTTCATTAAAGCATCATCCACTACAACAACAAAGTTGTAAACAGGGGAACCATCTGAACGAACTATTACAAAATCTCCAAATTCATTAACATTTATTTCAACTGTCCCTTTTATTAAATCCTCAAAAACTATTGTTTCCCCATCTGGAACTCTAAATCTCCATACATAAGGTTTTCCTTCTTCCTCAAGTTTTTTCTGCTCTTCAGGAGTTAGATTTCTACATTTTCCACTGTATCTTGGAGGTCTTCCTTCTGCTAAAGCTTTTTTCCTTTCTTCTTCAAGTTCTTCTGGAGTGCAGTAGCATTTGTACACATGTCCACTTTCTTTTAGTTTTTCTAAATATTGATTGTAAATTTCTGTTCTTTCAGACTGTCTGTAAGGTCCGTACTCTCCACCAACATCAGGACCTTCATCCCATTCTATCCCAAGCCATTTAAGGTCATCAATCAGCATCTCTTCATATTCTTTTTTTGAGCGTTCTTTATCTGTATCTTCTATTCTAAGAACTAATTTTCCTCCAGTGTGTCTTGCATATACATAGTTAAATAAAGCTGTTCTTGCATTTCCAAGATGTAGGTATCCTGTTGGACTAGGTGCAAATCTTACTCTAACCAAATGTAAATCCTCCTGATGTTTTTCATAAATCTTTCATTTTAGTCTTATTTATTATAACAATGGCCGAATAATAAAAGAGAAGCATAGTTAGGAGGCAAGTATGATAAGGTGGATTGACGAATTCTTAGGAGGAAGCAGAGCTCCTGAACCTGAGGAGCTTAAAAATTGGAAAGATGAAAATATAAACACTGTAATAAATCTTTTAGGAGGAACATACGGAAACTTTATCTCAGAAAAGGAAAAGGAAGAAGGTTTCCATGTTATTCGTATTCCTTTTTCTATGGCTGATCCTATTCCTGAAGAAGAATTCCTTGCTGTCTATGAATATATAGATCAGCTGAAAAAAGAAGGTAAGAAGGTAGTTGTTCACTGTAAATACGGGCAGGCTAGAAGTGGGACATTTTTAGCAGGATATTTAATATATTCAGGGGTTCCATACGAGGAGGCTATTAATAAAGTTATGTCAAAAGGGTTTTATCCCCACACAGATTATCAGATACAATTTTTAAAGAAATTATCAGAGGAAAAAACAGTAAAAAAATGATAGATCCAAGAGATTTAAGAAAAACAAAAGTAATTTTCAAAAGAAATGAGGAACTTCTATCTCCTGCATTTTTTGAAAATCTAGAAGAAGTAGCTAAAGAAAAAGAGCTTAAAAATTTCCTCAGAGGTTGTAAACATATTTTAGAAAAACATTACGCTGAAGCTATAAAGTGGTTTCAGCTTGTAGAAGATGAAGATGCTACTTTGATGGTTCTTTTGTGTGCTTATAAGCTGGGAGATAGATTTTTATTTTCTGAGTATTACAGAGAAGATTTAACAGGAAGTATATTAAAAAACCTTGGAATTGATATATATCTGCAAAAAGAAAATAAAG
>JALWKR010000018.1 GCA_027081375.1 Persephonella sp. | reverse complement strand
AAAAAGTCCAAAGACAAACTCAAATGTAGAGAGGTTAATAAGGAGTATAGAAGAGGAATTATGGTTGATAGAGGGAGTGGAATATCCTATAGATGAGCTAAATAGGAAGCTAAGGAGATATTTAAGAATTTACAACTTTATAAGACCACATTATGCTTTTGAATTAAAAACTCCAGCTGAGTTGGCTTATGGAAAGTGTTAAAATTTTTACTGGTAGGTGTTCACCATGTACTGAACCGATACAATTTGTTGACAAAAGAAATTTTAGTGCATATAATATTTATCCGTTTTTGGTTGAGCCGCTAGCTCAGTCGGTAGAGCACCGGTCTTTTAAACCGGTGGTCCTGGGTTCGACCCCCAGGCGGCTCACCATTAGTTATGCCCCCGTCGTCTAGCCAGGCCTAGGACACCGGCCTTTCACGCCGGCGACACGGGTTCGAATCCCGTCGGGGGCACTTTACAAAAAACAAAATCTGAATAAAATATATCTAAAAATGCGAGAGTAGCTCAGTTGGTGGAGCACCTCCTTGCCAAGGAGGGGGTCGCGGGTTCGAGTCCCGTCTCTCGCTCCATTTATATTTCTAAAACCATCAGATAAGCATCTGAACCATCTGAATAATATTTTTTTCTTATTGAAAAATCTTTGAACCCATATCTTTTGTAAAGATTTACAGCTTTTTTATTATCTGTTGATACTTCTAAAAAAATTTTTTTTGTATTCTTATTTTTACATATTTCAATAAAATGCTCTAAAAGAAGCTTTCCAAATCCTTTTCCCTGAAATTCCTTTTTTACAGCTATAAGTAAAATATTTGCTTCTTCATATATAATTTCTCCAAATAAAACTCCTATAACTTTGCCTTCTTTTTCAAGAACAACTTTATATGAAAAAATATTTTCAAGAAGTATCTGCTCTTTAATCCAAGGTCTTGGAAAATTTTCTTCTATAATTTTGTAAACACAGTCTACATCTTCTTTTTTAAAATCTCTTATTAAAACTCCTTCTCTAGTATCTTTTCCCTTTTTTTCTCCCAAGAAAGTTTCCTTTCTAAAATAATTTTTACTTTGTCAAAAGGTTCTACTGATATAAACTCAGATATATACTCCCTATTGTAAGCTAAGGATTTCTTAGGGAAAAACATCTCAAAGTCTCTATATATTTCTTTTCCATCCTTATAAAAAACAGCTATTAAATAGAGCTTAGGTTTTCCGTTATCTGCAGTTGGTATGTTGTGGGGTATTCCAGTATTTGTTATATATACTTTTATAGATGTTTGATTTTTTTCTACTTTTATCAGAAAATCGTTATCCTTTGCTATACCTGTTGGAAAAGAATGGTTATGAACATCCTTTGGAAAATGAAGATATTCAAAAGGAAATTTCTGAATTAAACTTCCTTTTTTTGCAGGCATATGACAGTCTTGACATTGTTTTTCTGATTTTGACACAAGCCACTGCTTATATGTTTCCTGATGACATCCTAAGCATATTTTTGATGTTTTGTAGGTTTTATCCTCTGTTGAAGGATGAGGAGGAGAAAACACATCATAGGGACCATGCATTGATTTAGTTTCATCTTTAAAATGACAGGAAACACAGTTTATTCCATCTTCTCTATGTTTTTTTCTCCAGTGAGGTTTTTCTTCTATTTTTATCTCATAAGGAATATGACAGGAAAAACATTTTGTTTTTTTATAGTTTTGGGTAGCTTTTTTATACCCTTCACTTATCCAGCTTAAAGAGTGTCTAGATTCTTTCCATTGATTATATATATCTCTGTGGCAGTCAGCACATCTTTTTGCAGGGGGTCTTTCAAGAAGATCCTCTTCCTGAAAGACCTTAAACAGAGAATCACAGCTATAAAACAGTATAGAGAGTAAAAACAGGCTAATTATCTTTCTCATTATCAAAATCCAGTTTACAGCTTTCTCCTGTAAAGCTATCTATTAAATGTCCAAATTTGTTTTTCTTAGTTTCAAGATAGTTTTGATTATATGGATTTGGTTCAGTTATAATAGGAACTCTTTCAACAACTTCTAGACCAAATCCCTCAAGGGCAACAATTTTCCTTGGATTATTTGTCATAAGCTTCATTTTTCTTACACCAAGGTCTAAAAGTATCTGTGCTCCTGTTCCAAAATCTCTAAGATCTGCGTTAAAACCAAGTTTATGGTTTGCATCTACAGTATCATAACCTTCTTCCTGCAGCTTATATGCTTTTATTTTGTTTATTAAACCTATTCCTCTTCCTTCATGTCCCCTCATATAAACAAGGACTCCTTTTCCTTCCTTTGCTATCATTCTTAAAGCTGCATGGAGCTGGGATTGACAGTCACATCTTAAAGAACCAAATATATCTCCTGTTAAGCACTCAGAATGAACCCTTACTAATGTCGGTTCTTCTGGATTTATATCCCCCATAACAAGAGCAACATGCTCAGAACCATCTAAAGTATTTTTATAACCGTAAACTTTAAATGTTCCATATTTTGTAGGAAGATGAGCTTCTGCTTCTCTTTTAACAAACTTATCTTTTCTTAATCTGTACTGAACAAGGTCTGCAATTGTTATTATTTTTAGATTGTGTTTTTTAGCAAACTTCATAAGATCTGGAAGTCTTGCCATTGTTCCATCTTCTTTCATTATCTCGCATATAACCCCTGCAGGATAAAGACCTGCTAGTTTTGCTAAGTCAACAGATGCTTCTGTATGACCTGTTCTTTCCAGCACTCCTCCTGGTTTTGCCATGAGAGGAAAAACATGCCCTGGTCTAACAAAATCAGAAGGTTTTGCTTCTGGACTTACTGCAAGCTTTATTGTTATTGCTCTATCAAATGCTGAAATACCTGTAGTTGTTCCATGTTTTGGATGAGCATCTATAGAAAGACAGAATGCAGTTCCTTTTGGATCTGTATTGTTTGTGGTCATTAAAGGAATATCTAACTCCTTACATCTTTCTGGAAGTAAAGAAAGACATATTAAACCTCTTCCCTCTTTTGCCATGAAGTTTATAGCCTCTGGAGTAACCTTTTCAGCAGCCATTACTAAATCACCTTCATTTTCTCTATCTGGATCATCCACAACAATAACCATTTTTCCTTCCTGTATATCTTTAATAGCCTCAGGAATCGTGTTGAACTTAAAATCCATTGATACCTCCAACCTATAGAGATTACTAAATCATAAATATAGACTATAAAAGAAAAATTTCATTTAAGTTCAAGAAGTTTGTCTATCTCTTCCTCAGCTTTTCTTTCATAAATGTCTTCTGTATTTTTAGAATACCTGTTATTCTTAGATTCTAAATAATCTTCTTTTTCTTTAGAAAAATCTGTTTCTTCTTGCTCATTACGTTTCATGCTGTTCGATTGAGAAAATTCAGTGTGTCTAAGAGGGGAATATAGAGCTTTTATCAAAGAAGTATTGTGAAAGATATAATGCTCAACTTTTTTAGTTAAATAAGGAATATCTTCAATATAAAGATATATTAAAGCTCCTATTAGAAAGATAGAAAAAGCAGTTTTTAATTTTTCCATATTAAGTTTAAAACAGTTTTGTTTATAATTATCGTCATTAATATATTACAGGATTAAATGTTAATGAGAAAGGTAACTGTAAAAAAACAGGCTGTAGAGAAAATAAAAAAATTTTTTCCGTGGATATACAAAAATGAGATAAAAAAAATTCCTAAAGATATTAGAAAAGGAGAAATTGTTGATATATATTCTCCCTCAGGGGAACTCCTCGGAAGAGGTTATATAAATCCTTCAAGTGTTATAACTGTTAGAATCTTTTCTTTTTTCAATAAGGAAGATATAAACAAGGCTTTTTTTATACAAAGAATAAAAAGAGCCTTTAGTAAAAGACAACATCTACAAAATATAACAAATGCTTTTAGAATTGTTCACTCTGAAGCAGATTTTTTACCTGGTCTTATAGTTGATTATTACGATGGATATCTATCTTTGCAGATAAATACTGCAGGAATAGAAAACTTCAGAGAGGAAATAATAGAGGCACTAATTGAGGTTATTAATCCGAAGGGGATATATGAAAAATCAGATGAAAAATCTAGAGAAAAAGAGGGTTTAGATACAAAAGAAGGAATTATACACGGGAGTGTACCTGAAAGTATTTTTGTTGTAGAAAATAGTGTTAAATTCAAGGTTTCTCTATCTAAAGGTCAAAAAACAGGTTTTTATCTAGACCAAAGAAGAAATAGGGAAATTGTTTCAAATTATGTTGAAAAAGGATTTAAAGTGCTAGATTTATTTTCAAATACTGGAGGATTTGGAATATACTGTGGATTAAAAGGAGCAGATTTTATAAAGTTTGTAGATATATCTGAAAATGCTGTAGAGCTTATACATGAGAACTGTGAACTTAATAGTATAAATAACTATCAGATTATAAAGGAAAATGTTTTTGATTTTCTTAAAGAAGAGGTAAAAAAAGGAGATAAATATGATATTATTGTTGTAGACCCTCCTTCTTTTGCTAAAACAAAAAAAGAAAAAGAGGGAGCACTTAGAGGCTTTAAATACCTTATTTTAAAAAGTTTACAACTTCTATCTAATAAAGGATACATTGCTATTTTTTCCTGCTCCCATCATGTTGATATGGAAGACTTAAAAAGTGTTACTTTGGAAGCTTCCAAAGATAGAAAGGTTCCAGTAGAAATTGTTGAGCATATGTATCAGGACACAGATCATCCCTACATTTTAAATATTCCAAACTCTTTGTATCTTAAAGGATTTATTCTAAGAAAAGGTATCACTTAGATTTTGAAAGGTAATCTATTGCTTTTTTTATTCTATCAAAAGGCTCAACTATGTTGTATGTTCTGTAAAGCTCCTGAAGTTTTCTAGCTAAAGGGACAAGAAGTTTAGCATCTTCTTTTGATATTGTTATAGTTAAAGGCTCAAATTTATCAGAAAGATTTGTTATTTTATGACTGTATTTATCCATTGCTTTAAATGGATCATACTTTTGAATAAAAAGAATAGGCTTACCGATTTCTTCTCTCAGGGAAAGAATATTTTTTTCTTTCGTTAGCAGAATATCAAATTCTTCCTGAAGAGAGTGAATTAGTTCAATGGTAAATCTTTCTTTATAAAGTACTGTTTCTAGAGATTCTCCGTAGAGGATTTTTTGAAGTTCATCAATCTTTACATTTGTAGTTACCCGAAACTCCACAGGTTTTGTTGTTTCATCAGTAACTAATACCCCTGCTCTATGCCCCTGTTTTGTCTCAACAAAATCAATATATGCAAAATGCATAATGGATATCCCTAAATTTTTTGATAATCTAAGTTTAACAGATGTAGGATTTAAAAGAAAATTGATCTCCCCCTGGGGATTTATTAGATTTATTATTTCGTAAAAGGCTATAACTACAACGTAAAGATTTCGTGAAAAGAGGAGAAAATGAAAAAATTTATTGTTTGTATAACTGGAGCCAGCGGTGCTATTTATGGAGTAAGACTTGTTGAAGAACTATCAAAAAAACATTTTGTTTATCTGATTGTTTCAAATAATGGTTATGTTGTTTTAGATAGAGAAATGGGAATAAAAAAAGAAGATTTTGTAAAAAAACTAAATAAAAATATTAAGCTGTTTCAGCCTTATGATATAGCAGCTTCTATAGCAAGTGGCTCAAGAGTTATAGAAACAGAAGGAGTTATTATAGCACCCTGTTCTTTAGGAACTCTCTCAGCTGTGGCAAATGGTTTATCTCAGAATTTAATCCATAGAGTAGCTGATGTTGCTTTAAAAGAAAGAAAAAAACTTTTTCTTCTAATAAGAGAAATGCCTCTATCTTTGGTTCATATTGAGAATATGAAAAAAGTTACAATGGCTGGTGGAATTGTATCTGTTGCTTCCCCTGGTTTTTACCATAAACCAAAAACAGTTGAAGATATAGTTAACTTTGTAGTTGGAAAAATATTAGACAGCTTTGGCGTAGAGCATTCTCTATATAAAAGATGGAGAAGTGATGAAGATTAGCGAATGTATAGAGCTTTTTTTATCTTTTATAGAAGATAAATCTCCTTACACAGTTAAAAACTACAAAGTCGATTTGAAACAGTTTTTAGATATTGTAGGAGACAAAGATATTTCTCTTGTTTCAAAAGTTGACATTGCAAAATTTAGAATGGTACTTCAAAGCAAAAAGAAAAAGTCATCTACAATAGCAAGAAAGCTTGCAGCAGTTAACTCCCTTTTTGAATATCTTGTAGATATGGAGCTTATAACTTCTTCTCCTGTTTCAAAATCTTTAAGACCTAAAATATCCCAAAGAGTTCCTTCTTCCTTAAATGATGATGAGATAAAAAAAATAATTGATAGTGCAGAAACATTAATGGATAAATTAATTATAATGGTAATGCTTACAACAGGTCTTCGCTCTTCTGAAGTACTATCAATAAAGGTTAAAGATATTACTGTCTTACAGGATGGAAAATCTTCATTAATATTTAGTAACTTAGAAGTAAAAAAGGATACTGTTGCTTTTATAAAAGTAAAAGGTAAAGGGGATAAAGAAAGAATTGTTCCTATCTCTGGAAGTATTCTAAAGCTTCTTGTGGAGTATGTTAGTCTAAAAAAGTTGCAAGAAAGTGATTTATTATTTCCTATTTCTTATAAAACCCTCTGGAATAGAATAAAAAAAATTGGAGAAAAAACAGGAATAAAACTTCATCCTCATAAATTGAGACATACAGCAGCCACAAAAGCTCTTCAGCTTGGCTCTGAACTTAGAGTTATACAGGAACTTTTAGGTCATTCTTCTCCTGTAACTACTGCAAGATATGCTAAGGTAAATCAAAAACAGTTAGTAGAAGCTACTAAGAGAATTATTGAAAATTTAGATATTTAGGATATTCGCATTCTGGCATTATATAAAGCCATTTATAGAAAATATTCTTTTGTTGTTTTATAATAAAACCACGTTTTAGTTTTTAAAAGGAGGTTTCCTTATGTTAAGTTACGATGTTTTGATAGTTGGAGCTGGTGGCGGTGGTTTAATGGCTGCACTGGAAGCAAGTAAAGCTAAGGACGTAAAAGTAGGAGTAATAACGAAAGTATATCCAACCCGTTCTCATACAGGAGCTGCTCAAGGTGGAATAAATGCAGCTCTTGCAAACGTTGATCCTTCAGATAGTCCTGAAGTTCATACATTTGATACAGTAAAAGGATCTGACTATCTTGGAGATCAAGACGCAATTGAGTTTATGTGTAATGAAGCTCCTAAAAGAATATATGAATTAGAACATTTAGGAGTTCCTTTCTCAAGACTTCCTGATGGAAGAATTGCACAGAGACCTTTTGGTGGGGCAGGCTTCCCAAGAACATGTTATGCAGCAGATAAAACAGGACACGTTATTCTCCACACTCTTTACGAGCAGTGTTTAAGAAATGATGTTGATTTCCTAAATGAATGGTTTGTAAAAGAGCTTTTAGTTGACAATAATGAGGCAAAAGGCGTTGTTGCAATAGATATTAGAAGTGGTGAAGTTCACGTTATAAAGGCAAAAGCTATCATATTTGCAACAGGGGGTTATGCTAGGGTTTACTGGGTGAGAAACTCAAATGCTATTGGTTCAACAGGAGACGGTGTGGCTCTATGTTATAGAGCTGGAATTCCTATAAAAGATATGGAGTTTGTTCAGTTTCACCCAACAGGACTTAGATCCACTGGTATCCTTGTTACTGAAGGTGCAAGAGGTGAAGGTGGATATCTTATAAATAACAAAGGTGAAAGATTTATGGAAAGATATGCTCCTAATAAGATGGAGCTTGCTCCAAGGGATATGGTTGCAAGGGCTATTGAAACAGAAATTCTAGAAGGTAGAGGCTGGGGCGAAGGAATGATGGCCTATGTTCACCTTGACCTTAGACATCTTGGAGCTAAAAAAATTAAAGAAAGACTTCCTCAGA
>JALWKR010000017.1 GCA_027081375.1 Persephonella sp. | reverse complement strand
GCATCTTGAACAATAACAAATGTATTTTCTAAAGCTTTCCAGAATTTTTGGAGATTTGGAATAGTAACAGCTGGGTTTGTACATACTACCCAAAGAAGTTTTATATCCCCTGAAATCATTTTATCAACGGCTTCTACTATTGTGTATCCTGGCTTTTGCTGGATTTTCCCTCTTTCTGTTTCCCAGAAATCTTCCATATACTCTCTGTCTTCCTGATTCCTTACATCTCTGTATCCAGGAAGACCATTTACTAGATAACCAACTTCTCTACCCCCCATAGCATTTGGCTGACCTGTAAGGGAAAAAGGACATCCTTTTTCGTTTATTCTTCCTGTTGCAAGATGAAGATTTATTAAAGCTAGATTTTTCATTGTTCCGTTAACAGACTGGTTTAATCCCATTGTCCAGAAAGATATAAGCTTTTTACTGTGTCCAAAAAGTTCAGCTAGTTTGTATATATACTTTTCATCTATATCACATATCTTTGCTGCCACTTCTGGTGGATATTTTTGAGCTTCTTTTAGAGCTTCATCAAACTTCTCTGTATGATTTATAACAAATTCATAATCTATCCATTTGTACTTTGCTATAAGATTTAAAACACTGTTAAATAAAACTGTATCTGTCCCAGGTTTTATAGGTATCCATATATCAGACTTTTCAGCTGTCTCTGTTTTTACAGGATCAATGGTCACTATCACAGTATCAGGATTTTCTCTTTTTCTTTTTAAGACCCTTTTAAATAAGACAGGGTGAGCCCATGCTGCATTAGAACCAGCAAATATAAATGCATCTGCATCATCTATATCTTCATAACTTCCTGGAGGACCATCAGAACCAAAAGCCATTTTATATCCCATAACTGCAGATGCCATACACAGTCTTGAGTTTGCATCAATATTGTTTGTTCCAATAAAACCTTTTACAAATTTGTTTATAACGTAGCTGTCTTCTGTTGTTAGCTGACCTGAAATATAAAAGTAGTTTTCTTCAGGTTTATTTTCTTTAAGCTTTGAAACAATAATGTTAATAGCCTCTTCCCAACTAATTTCCCTAAATTCTTCATTTTTGTTTTCCCTGTATAAAGGAGCTGGCACACGGCCTATGTCCATAACTTTAGGGTATGGAATAGGCTTAAGACACAGATCCCCTTTTGTTGCTGGGTGATCTGCATCTCCTTTTATCTTAAATCTACCTTTTTTATCTTTTGTTATCTCAAGTCCACAACCTACACCACAGTATGGACATTGAGCTTTTACTCCTTCCATGTCACTCACCCCTTAATCTTCTATTGGTTTATTTATTTCTTTACCGTATCTTTTCCAAAGCCATATAGATACACCGATAGCAAATACTGCAAGAACTACATAAACAATAAATCCTTTTGAATATCCTAAAACTCCGTGATTTTGAACAAAAAGTCCTAAAATTGGTGGAACAACAAAACCACCGAAGGCTCCAAGTCCACCTACCCATCCAGCAGCTCCACCTGTAGCATGAGGAACATACTTTGGAACAAGTTTGAAAACAGCACCGTTAGCTATTCCCATTCCAGCTCCCATAAGGATTTCACCAGTTAGAGATGTCCCAAAACTTGAATTTCCAGCAAAGATAATAACAATAGCTCCAACTAAAACAAGGGAAAAAGCAATAATAGAAACAAGCTCACCGCCTATCTTATCAGATAACCATCCACCAAATATTCTTATTACTGACGCCAAAAGAGAAAAACCAAAAGCCATTAAAA
>JALWKR010000016.1 GCA_027081375.1 Persephonella sp. | reverse complement strand
TCATCTTTGCTGCTAGAATATCACTTTCTCCGTCTGATGCCGAAACAACAACTGCACCTGCTCCGTCTCCAAATATAACAGCAGTGGAACGATCATTCCAGTCTATAATCTTAGAAAAAACTTCTGCCCCAACTACAAGAACATTTTTAAACTGTCCTGATTTTATAAAAGAGTTAGCTATAGTAAGGGCATATATAAAACCACTGCAAGCAGCAGATATATCAAAGGCCATAGGTTTTGAGCAACCTAGCTTATCAGCTAAAAAACAGGCAGTTGAAGGAAATGTCATATCAGGAGTTGATGTTGCAACAATAACACAATCAATATCTTTAGGAGTTAATCCTGCGTTTTCTACTGCTTCTTTAGCAGCAGGTAAAGCTAAATCACTGGCGTTTTCCCATTCTTCTGCTATATGTCTTTCCTTTATTCCTGTTCTTGTTGTTATCCATTCATCAGAAGTATCAAGTATCTGTTCAAGGTCAAAGTTAGTAAGAACTCTAGGGGGAACATACATACCAAGGCCTTTAATTTCTGCTTTCATGCAACCTTCCCATTGATTAGTTCTGATGGTAATAGAGTTTGAATATTTTCCTTTAGTCTATCGTTGAAATGAGTTTCTTCAAACTGAGATGCTACTTTTAAAGCATTTTTTATAGCTCTTGCATCAGCTCTTCCGTGGGTTATTATGCAGGTACCTTTTGTTCCAAGAAGAGGTGCCCCTCCATATTCAGCAAAATCTGCTTTTTTCTTAAATCTTTTTAAAGCTGGTAGCATTAAGATAGCACCAATTTTTGTAATTATGCTTTTCTTTACTTCCTCTTTTATCATTTCAACAATTATAGTTCCAAGACTTTCACTTGTTTTTAGAACTACATTTCCCACAAAACCGTCACAAACAATAACATCAAAATCCCCTGTAAAAATATCCCTACCTTCAGCATTTCCTACAAAATTAAGGTTTGTTTCTTTAAGGAGAGGATATGTATCTTTAACTAGTTCGTTTCCTTTTCCTTCTTCCTCTCCTATACTTAGAATACCTATTTTAGGATTATCAGAAGCTTTTAATATCTCTTTGTAATATGTATGTCCCATTACAGCAAAGTAAACAAGGTGCTTTGGCTTACAGTCAACATTTGCTCCAACATCTATTAAGACTGTAGGTTTTCCTTTTTTTGTAGGAAAAGCAACAGCTATCCCTGGTCTTTCTATTCCTTCTGCAGATCCTACTACAAACTTAGAAACTGCCATAGCTGCTCCAGTATTCCCAGCTGAAACAAATGCCTGAGCTTTTCCTTCTCTAACTAACTTTGCAGCAATATACATAGAGGACTTTCTTTTTTTTCTTACAGCTATAGATGGAGGCTCGTCCATTTCAATCACTTCAGGAGCATGTACTATCTCTATAGGGAGATTTATACCTCCAAATTTTCTAAGTTCCTCTTTTAGTATATTTTCATCCCCTACCAGAAAAACTCCAATGCCTGTTTCTTTTGCAAAAGCTACTGCACCTTCCACATTGCTAGAAGGGGCGTTGTCACCCCCCATAGCGTCAAGTGCTATATACAATTAAACTACCTCTACAACCTCTTTGTCTTTGTAGTATCCACAGTGAGGACAAACTCTATGAGGTGCTTTTGGCTGACCACATTCAGGGCATAAAGATAATCCAGGTATATTTAGTTTTTTATACCATTGAGCTTTTCTCATTGCTGTTTTCGCTTTTGATTTTTTTCTTTTAGGTGCTGCCATATATATTACCTCCTTATTTTTTGCGGGTTTAA
>JALWKR010000015.1 GCA_027081375.1 Persephonella sp. | reverse complement strand
GTATGTGGGAGTCCTCTGAGGCTCAGGGGAACCGGAAGTGAGAGGATAGAGTGGGCTCTGAAAAAGCTCTTTCCGGAAGCCTCGATAGCGAGGGCCGACAGGGAGGTCGTATCGAGACCGGACAGACTCATAGATCTCCTCGACGACCTCGAGAGGGGGCATATCGACATCCTCGTCGGAACGAAGATGATAGTCAAGGGGATAGACGTTCCTAGGGTCAAACTCATGGTGATCTCCGATCTCGATGAACTCCTCTCGGTTCCGGACTACACGGGAAGGCTGAGGGTGTTCCAGCTGATCGTTCAGGCGGCCGGAAGGAGTGGAAGATCGGGAGGAGGAGAGGTGATCGTTCAGCACCGCGGGATGGACGAGGACTTCCTGAAGTACGTCGAGGATCTCGACGTCGAGGGGTTCTACGAAGAGGAGCTAGAAAGGAGAAGGATGTTCGGATATCCACCGTTTAACGATATTGTCCACGTCCTCTACAGCGCTTCTAGAAGGGAAGTGGCAGAGGAGATCATAAGGGAAGTGGCGGATTCAATCGAGATCGGCGAAGTCTTGGGCCCCTCCCCGCACATCATCCCCAGGATCAAGGGAAAGCACACTTACCACTTCATAGTCAAGACAGCAGATCCTGGAGCCACGATGGAAGAGATAGGGAGATCCATATCGAGGTTCGAGAAAAGGGGTTGGAAGATCCTTCCCACCCCACCGTCTTTAATGTAGAACCCCTCTTCTCAGAGCGACGTTTAGAAGATCCTCCAAGTCTTCGGAATCGTCGGGATAAACGGCGTATCCCACCCTGGCCTGGAGTTTCATGAAGAGAGTCCTTCCCTCTTTCTCAACCCCGAAGATCCTCAAAAACTCGTTCAGAACCTTTCTCTGATAGGATGGGAGCATGGACGGAAGGACGTTCTCGAGGAGCAAGACTATCGTATCCACGGTGATGGAGAAGAGTTTCGCTCTTTCACCGAACGAATCCCTCAGTCTCCTGACGGCTTCCCTCGCCAGATCATTCCTGACACTCTGACCGTATATCTTCTTTACCCTCTCGACGTTCTCTATCTTCACGAGGATTATCCCCATCCTTCTCCCCTCTTCTTTGAGCCTTTCGAACTCCTCCTCGAGGGCCCTCCTTCCGGCTATTCCGAGCGTCGGTTCGTAGTCCATCCTCCTCATCAGGTCTACTATGTCCCTTATGCTCCCCACGACCCTTGAGATGTCTTTTGAGAACTCCCTGAGGAGATCGACCATCCAGGGTTTGTATCCCCTGGGTCTGAACCAATCGACTGAGATGACCGCGACGACTTCCCTTCCGACCACGACGGGCACCCCTATCCACGACTTGGTCTCCCCTTCACCGAAACCCTTTCTCGCCATGAGTTCGTCTATCTCACGCCACCTTTTCTGCCGCATTGTGTTCGGTATATCAACTACTTCTTTTTTCTCGTAAGCCATTCTCGCGCCTCCAGACTCTTGTATATAAGGCGCTGCAGCGTCGAGATCTCTCTTGTCGTACCTCTTGTCCCAGGCTATGAATTTCCAGTCCGAGTTCTTCGGAGTGAGGATCACGCTCCACGCATCCGCTCCGAGAGCGCTCTTTATCGCGTACCCGACGAGCGTGAAGAAGTAATCTATGCTCTCCTTGTTGACGGTGGTTTCGTAAAAGGCTTCGTAGAGCTCCTTCTTCAAGTAGAGAAGCCTGGCGTTCACGAGGGAGGGAAGATCCCCGACGTCGTGAAGGAGTCTTCTAACCCCTTCCCAGTTCAGATGAGATTTCAAGAGTGCGACGACGATGATGA
>JALWKR010000014.1 GCA_027081375.1 Persephonella sp. | reverse complement strand
CTCTTTCTTCATCTTCTTTATTGTTTATTACAACAAAAACAAAATCATCAGATAAGTTTCCTTCTTTATCTGCAGTTATAAATTTTATTCTCCCAAGTTTTTTTGCTTCTTCTAATTTTTCTTCAGGAATAATAACGTAATCAGCTCCAGATTCTATCGCTGTTGTTACGATAGTTTTATCGTAGTCTCTAGCATCTACTATGAATTCTTTCATTAGAATACTCCTCTAGGAATTATTAATTTATTAGAAAATTATAATATCAATAGGTTTTCCTGAAAACTGATATATTGATTAATCCAAAAAATTTGCTACTTTGATATTCCTGAACAAAAGAATTAGCTTCCATTATATCTTTTAATTCTTCTGGAGTAAGTGCCTTTTCAATTGATTCCATAAAGTATGCATATTCCTCTTTTGAGAAAATACCTACCCCGATAGGTTTAAAAATTTTGTTCGCAAAAATATCTACTACTTTATATAAAGCTTTTGATTTTGGCTTTGATATATCTAAAATACCTAGATAACCACCAGGTTTTAATACTCTGAAAATTTCCTGTATAGCCTCTTCTAGAGGAAGATGTCTAAATGTTAAGGACGTTGTTATAACGTCTACAGATTCATCTTTAAAGGGCATCTTTAAAGCAGATGCCCTTATAAAAAAGTCCCTAGCATCTCCCTCCGTTTTTTCAATAGCCTTCCTAAGCATATTCATAGAAACGTCAATACCTATTCCTTTTGATTCAGGATAGATAATGTTCACTTTCTTTATAATTTCTCCTGTTCCTGTCCCTAAATCCACAAAAATCTCTTTTCCTGGAAGATTGTTTACTAGTTCCAACTGCCACTGGTCTATAAATCCAAAAGTAGCAGAGCTAAGAAACCAGTCATATCTTCTTACAACATCATCAAATATTTTTTGGGCTAAAAGGTCTCCTGAAGACATCTCTCAACTCCTTATTTTTTCTTCCATTTTGTTCCAACTGGAGTATCCTCTATAACAATGCCCTGCTCTGCTAACTTGTCCCTTATTAAATCTGCTATTTCAAACTGTTTTTGTTTTCTTGCTATATTTCTAACTTCTAATAATGTTTCAATAAGTTCCTCATCTATTTTTTCCTCTTTTCTCTCTGCTTTTATCTCCTCTACTTCAATACAAGGCTGGAGACTATCAAAGAGGCCAAACATATCCTTTCCTATGTTATGAATTGTGTCTGCTGCTTCTTTATAAGACTCTAAAGCTTTCTTTGATATTCCACCTTCTTTTACAGCTTTGTCTTTAAGAATATTCATTTCTCTAACTAATCCAAAAAGTGCAGCTAAAGCTTCAGGAGTGTTAAAA
The DNA here is from genome assembly GCA_027081375.1 of Persephonella sp. GTDB lineage: Bacteria > Aquificota > Aquificia > Aquificales > Hydrogenothermaceae > JAADDV01. Next base: position 463 of record JALWKR010000014.1, on the reverse strand, counting down.
TCATCAGACATTGCTGCGTAAAAGTTTTGTTCTGCCTTTGCTATAGCATCATATAAATGTCCCTCAAAGTCAGGATTTTCAGGAAGTTTTGAAACTATTTCGTAATCCTCTATAGCAGTTTTTAACCTTTCGTATGCTTTTTTTGTTTCTTCCATTTTTTCCCATGAAAAATCAAGAGGACTTCTGTAGTGAACAGAAAGAACTAAAAGTCTTAAAATATCTGGCTCATATTTAGAATATATCTCTTTTAATGTTATATAGTTCCCTAGGGATTTAGACATTTTTTGACCGTTAACAGTAACAAGACCATTGTGAACCCAGTATCTTGCAAAAGGCTTTTCAGATAGAGCCTCTGCCTGAGCAAGTTCGTTTTCATGATGAGGGAATGTAAGGTCAAGTCCTCCACCGTGAATGTCTATTGTTTCTCCTAAATGTTTAAATATCATTGCACAGCATTCTGTAT
>JALWKR010000013.1 GCA_027081375.1 Persephonella sp. | reverse complement strand
AATGTGACAGATAAAATAGGTTGGCTGGAACTTGAAATTACAGGAGATGAAAGACAGATAGAAGAAGCTATAAAGTATATGGAAGCTCAAGGAATAGAGGTTTCACCACTAGAAGGACAGGTTTTTATGGAGTAGGAAACTTGAACAAAAGAATAGCAGTAATAGATATAGGAACATATTCAACAAGGCTTTTAATATCAGCAATTCATATAAAAGATACTTTAGAAGAGACATTAAACAGTATAGAAGATGTTTTTTCAGTTGGTAGAATAACAGCTCTAGGAAGAGGTGTAAAGGAGACAAAATATCTTCAAAGAGAAGCTGTAGAGGAAACTTTAACAACATTAAAAGAGTATGTTCTCATAGGAAAACAGTATAAGGTAGAAAAGATTTTAGGTTTTGCCACTCAAGCATGTAGAGAAGCAAGAAACGGCTCAGAGTTTTTAGAAAAAGTAAAACAGTTGGGAATTGATGTAAGGCTTATATCAGGAGAAGAAGAGGCTTATTTATCTTTCATAGCAACTGCTTACAGTATAAAACCAGATAATAATTTTGTTATGATTGATCAAGGAGGAGGAAGCACTGAATTTGCCTACGGTTATAAAGAAAAAGATTATAAACTGAAAGAAAGTGTTTCATTTCCTTTTGGAATAGTTAGCTTAACAGAGAGGTTTATAAAATCTGATCCTCCTAAAAAAGAAGAGATAAATACAATGTCAGATTTTATAAAAGATTACCTTCAAAAGATAAAACATTATAAAACTGCAAAAACCTTTATAGGACTTGGTGGAACAATAACAACCCTTGTTGCTCTTGAAAAACATATATATCCTTATTCTTCAGAAAAAGTTCACGGTCAAAAATTAACCAAAGAAAGTATAAATAAATGGCTTGAAAAACTTTCTTCCCTTACAGTTCAGGAAAGAAAAGCTATACCTCAGATAGAAGATAAAAGAGCAGAAGCTATTATCTCTGGTATTGTTATATTTAGTACAACTCTTGAGTTCTTTAATAAAGATTATCTAATTGTCAGTGATAAAGGACTGAGACACGGAGCAGTTATAGAAGAAGCTAAAAAGATATATAAAGAGATAAAAGGTGGAAATTAGAAAGCTTGGAGAGTTTGGTTTAATAGATAAACTAACATCTCTCTTAGAAATAAAAGACAAAGATGTTGTTGTTGGATTTGGAGATGACTGTGCATGTGTAAATATAGAGGGAAAGTTAATTCTATTTTCTTCAGATATTCAGATAGAAGGAGTTCATTTTATAAAAGAGAAAATATCTCCCAAAAATCTTGGATGGAAACTAGTATCAGTAAACGTAAGTGATATTGTAGCCTGTGGAGGAATTCCAAGATGGGGTCTTATATCAATTGCTGTTCCAGAAAATATAACCTTTGAGTATATACAAGAAGTATATACAGGGATAAAAGAAGCTCTAGATTTTTACAACTTCTCAATTATTGGAGGAAACACTTCCAAGTCTGAAAAGATTATCTTTGACCTCTTTATAACAGGAGAAACAGACCGTTTTATTTCAAGAAGTGGAGCGAAAGAAGGAGATTTTGTTTATATATCAGGTTATACAGGACTTTCAAGAGCAGGACTTGAACTTTTACTGATGGATAAAAATAACTATGAAAGCTGGGAAGAAGAAGTAATATCTTTTCATACAAAACCAGTTGCAAGGATAGATTTTGTAGACGTGATAAGAAATGCTAACAGCTGTATAGATATAAGCGATGGACTTGCAGGAGATTTAGGACATATAGAAAAACAAAGTAAAGTAAAAATAGTCCTAGAAAAAGAAAAACTTCCTGTTCACCCTTTATTGGAAAAATACTGTAAAAAGTACAATAAAAATCCTTACGATTATATTCTGTATGGTGGAGAGGATTATCAGCTTGCATTCACAACATCACAAAAAAAAGAAAAAGGTTTTTTAATTGGTTATGTAGAAAAAGGAGAAGGAGTTTTCTTAAAAGAGAAAACTAATCTTTTAAGAGTAGAAGAAAAAGGGTTTGAGCATATTTAAAGATTGCCTTAATTACCAATTTTTCACTCTTATTGAGTTTGCGATTACAAAAGCACTAGATAAAACCATTGCAAAAGCTGCAAATATAGGATTTAGTTTACCCATAACAGCAAGCCCGATACCTATAATGTTATAGATAAATGCCCAAAACATATTTGTGTATATAACTTTTTTAACTTTTCTAGCAAGGATAATCATTAAAGGTATCTTTCTAAGATCATCATTTAGAAGACTAACATTAGCACTTTCCCTTGTTAAATCTGTTCCGCATCCCATAGCTATTCCAATATCAGCCTCAACTAATGCAGGAGCATCATTAATCCCATCTCCTACCATTGAAACTGTTTTGCCTTTATTTTTAGCTTCTTTGATGGCCTTTAGTTTGTCTTCTGGTAGAAGTCCAGCCCTAACATCTTCTATTCCAAGTTTTTCTTTTAGCACTTTTGCAAAATACGGAGTATCTCCTGTAAGGATTGATATATTCACTTTTAATTTCTTTAGAGCATTGATAGCTTTTGGAGCTTCTTCTTTTATTTTTTGAGCAAAGGTTATAGTACCTTTTACCTTGTCTCCTACTGCTATAAATACAGGAATTTCACCATTTTCCTCAGCTTTCTTTTCAATCTCAAGTATGTTTTCTGGAATTTTGCATCCTATTTCTTCCATAAAACTTTTGCTTCCTATATAAACCTTTTCTCCGTCTACAATTCCTTCAACTCCTTTCCCAAAATGAACTTTAAAAAATTCTGCATCTTTATCACATTTAATTCCTTTTTGAACTGCATAAGAAATAAAACTTTTTGCTAATGGGTGTTCTGAATTTTTCTCAACTGCACAGGCTTTTTCTAAAACGCTTTCTTCTTCAGAGAAAACTTGACTTACAATCATATTTCTCTCTGTTATTGTCCCTGTTTTATCAAAAAATACATGCTTAACAGAAGAGAGTTTCTCTAAAACATCAGCTCCTCTGATAATTATCCCTTCTCTCATTGCTTCTCCAAGACCAATCCATAGGGCTAAAGGAGCACCAATACTGAAAGCACACGGGCAGGAAATAAGAAGAACAGACATAGATACAATAAGTGCCTTTTCAAACCCTTCATGATAGTACCAGTAACCAAAAGCCCCAAGAGCAATAGTTATAACAACAGGTAAAAACCAGGCTGCTATTGTGTCAGTGATTCTGTTAATAGGTGCTTTTGTATTTCTTATCTCTTTCATTAATGAGATAAACCTGTTTAATGTCCAGTCCTCAGCAGGTTTATGAACTTTTATTTTGAAACTTCCATCTATATTTGTTGTTCCTGTAAAAAGCTCATCTCCTACTTTCTTTAAAACAGGCTTTGTTTCCCCTGTTAATATACTCTCATCAACGTGTCCCTGACCTTCTATAACTATTCCATCTGCAGGAATTTTATCTCCAGGTTTTATCTTTACGATATCTCCAACTTTTATCTCATCTTTAGAAACTTCTACCTCTTTACCATCTCTTATAACAGTTGCTTTTTCAGGGGAAAGTTTTAAAAGCTCTTTCATAAAGTTTGACGCTTTTGCTCTTGAAGAGGTTTCTAAATATCTTCCAAACGTTACAAGAACAAGTATCATTGTTGCTGTTTCAAAATAAAATGAGTGACCACCTGTAAAAACAGAGTAAAGAGATAGAAAGTAAGCAGAGAAGGCACCAATAGCTATAAGGGTGTCTGTGTTCAGGTTAATTTTTCCTCCAGAAAGGGCATTTCTGAGAATAGGAATACCAAGAATTAGCATAACTGGCGTTGCAAGAATAACAATAACCCATTTGATAAAATTAACAAACATAAGGGCTTGTGGATCATCAGGGGTCATATGGAAACCATATATATATGTAGACAACATAAAGACAAGCATTGCTAAGAAATATCCAAATCCAAATCTACCTAAAAATGCTAATGCAGTACCTTCATCCCCTCTTAAACCAGTGGTTTTATATATTAGGTAACATCCAAAACAACAAAAATCCTTAATCTCTCCATCTATTTTGTATTGAACTGGTTTACCTGTTATGGGAATTCCACACTGAAAACATTCTGTATTTGTATCTATAGGTTTTGTGCAGTCACATTCTATAGTAGGTTTAGGAATAGCTCTCTCTTTATCCATTTACTTACCCTTTGTTGTTTTAACAGAAGTTAATCTATTCTTACCAACCTATTTTACAAGATTAGGTGAAAACTTTTCTTCACTAAGATGTTGCAACAGTGTTGCAACACTGCAACATTCCTGCAACGTAAAAACTTGTTACAGTTTGTATATAAATCATTGAAAAATATAGAAAAATATTTTTGGCACTGTTAATGCACTATTAGAAGTGAAACCAAACCTGGAGGTTTAGTCATGGCAACATTAAAAGAACTTATGGAATTACCTGGTGCTGTTGCAGCAGGAAAGTTTGATGACAAAGGAAATCTTTGTGCTTACACAGGGGATATTTCTGAAAAAGCAGCAGAAATAGCTAGTCTTATGGCAGCAGCAAACAAAGCTATTGCCAATATGCAGGCAAAAGGCTGGACTGAATACACAGGAAAAGAAGGATTTTTCCCTGTTCAGGGGTTTGCCGTTGCAGCAGGAAAGTATGCAGCATGTATAGCTGGAAACGTTGGTGTATTTGTTGAGCTAGATAAAGCAGATTTTGACAAAATCTGGGAAACAATAATGCCGTAAATTTTTTAACAAAAATTAAAGGAGGATTTAAAAATGGCGGATTTAAAGAAACTTTTAGAAATAAAAGGTGTTTTTGCAGCAGGACAGTTTAATGATGATGGAACTTTAGCAGCTTTTGAAGGAGATATTAGCGAAGAAGAAGCAGCAATGGCTGCTGAAATGTGTGCAGCAAATAACGCTATGGCTAAAATGCAGACAGACGGATATACAGCTTTTTCAGGTCAGGAATGGACACCATTAAAAGGATGGGCTTTAGCTGGTCCTAAGTTTTCTGTATGTGTTGTAGGAAATGTTGGTGTATTTGTGAAAAATGATGAGGTTTCATTTAACGAAGTTTTTCAAGCTTTATTATCACAGTAAAAAAGGGGCTAAATGCCCCTTTTAAATATCTTTTAAGGAGAAACCTATGCCAAAATTTTTATCAGAAGAATGGATTAAAGCTTATGCTGAGGAATGGAATAAAAATGAAAAATTAAAAGAAGGCTTAAAAAAGTTTAATGCAACTATTAAATACTACATTGAAGGTTCAGATCAGCCCCCTGTTTATATTAGAGTAGAGAAAGGAGAGGTGGTTGAATCAGGGTTAGCCCCTGATATGAAATATGATTTTGAGATGTGGGCTACTCCTGAAGATTGGAAAACATTGGCAACAGGAGAGATGGGACCTAAAGCAGCTATGCTAACAAAGAAACTAAAGTTTAAAGGATCAATGATAACAGCTATGAAGTATATGGGACCATTTGAAGAGAGTTTAAGGATGATGGGTAAGATACCTACACAGTGGTAAGTTGTTGTTTACTTGGAATTTGATACTTAGATTTAATTAAGAAGAAAATTTTAAGGATTATCATGGATTTAAGAATTTTAGACAGTGTTACTGAAGGTATCATTTTTATAACAAAAGATAGGAAAATAGGATATATAAACAAAATAGCTAGAAAAGTAGTAAAAAGAAAAATTGGGGACGACTGTTTTGGCCTCTTTTCCATTTGTGATCAGTGTCCCCTACCTTCTATCAAAGAAAATCCTGAAAAAATAAAGTCTTTAGATTCTTTTAATGTTCAGCTATCCTGTTGCGAAAAAACTGTGTGTCACAGTATCACTCCTGTATTCAGCAAAGGAGAATTTATTGGTCTCTTAGAAGAATTTAAAGATGCTTCAAAAATGATGAACCATATAAAAGAATTAAAAAAACAAAAAGAATTTACAGAAGTTATATTAGACTCTATTGTTGATGCAATTGTTGTTATAAACAATAGCGGAGAAATTATCCATTACAATGAAGTAGCTCGTCAGATACTATGTAGAGAAGTATCTGATATAAAAGGATTTAATATAGAAAATCTACTTGGAGTTTCCTTGTCTAAACTTCCTCCTGAGGGAGAAAGAGAAGATATAGTTATTGAAACTCCAGCTTACGGTAAAGCAAATGTATCTCTTGTTGTAAATTCATTAAAAGAGGGAGAAGGAAAAGTTATATCCTTTTATCTTCTTCCTGAGTGCATGATAAATCAAGACGTAAAAGGGAGAATAATAACAAAAAATCCTAAATTTTCTGCTGTTTTAGAAATGGCAAAAACTGTTGCTGACACCATGGCAACAGTTTTAATAGAAGGAGAAACAGGAACAGGAAAAAGTATGCTAGCTAAATACATACATACCTTATCTTCTAGAAGAGATAAGCCTTTTATAAAAATAAACTGTGCAGCTATCCCTGAAAACCTTCTAGAAAGTGAACTTTTTGGTTATGTTAAAGGAGCTTTTACAGGAGCTAATAAAGATAAACCAGGAAAAGTTGAACTTGCAGATGGAGGGACTCTTTTTCTTGATGAGATAGGAGATTTACCTGTTTATCTTCAGTCAAAACTTCTGCATCTTTTACAGGAAAAAGAGTTTGAAAGACTCGGAGATATAAAAACAAGAAAAGCTAATATAAGAATAATAGCAGCTACAAACAAAAATCTTCAAGAGATGATAAAAAATGGAGATTTTAGAGAAGATTTATATTACAGACTAAAAGTTATCTCTCTAAGAGTACCTCCTCTTAGAGAAAGAAAAGAAGATATTCCAACGTTAATAAACTACTTTATTGACAAGTTCTCTGAAATATATAAAAGATCAATAAAAGGTATATCTCCTGAAGCAGTGAAAATTTTATTAGATTATGATTATCCAGGAAATATACGGGAACTGGAGAACATAATAGAAAGAGCAGTTATTGTGTGTAGTAAAAAATTTATCACCCAAGATGACTTACCTGAAGAACTTTTTGTTAATATACAGAAGAAAAAGACAGATCAGGTTCTCAAAAAATCTTCTAGTTCCTCTACTAATACAAATCCTAATGAAGCTGAAAGGATCAAAGAGGTTTTAATAAAAACAAACGGTAACAAATCCTTAGCTGCAAGATTACTTGGTATACACAGAACAACTCTCTGGAGAAAAATCAAAGAGTATAATTTAGAGTTCTAATGTCCTATATTTCAAAGTCCCATCTTATTTTAAATTATTCTTAATTCTCACTTGATTTGAAAAATCAAACAGTGTTATATTTATACAAATTCAAAACATATTAAAAATTGAATATGTTATAAAAGCCAAAAAAATAAAGGAGGAATCCGCTATGGCATTTGATTTAACTGTTAAGTATGCCGGTGAAGGTGGTGAAGGTGTTATCTCTGCCGGTGATTTTACAATGAGAGCTGCTTCAAACTTAGGTTATGAAGTTGTTACTTTCAAATCTTTCCCAGCAGAAATTAAAGGTGGTTATGCACTTTCTCAGGTTAGAATGTCTGATGAGAAAATCCTCTCTCAAGGAGATGGTTTCGATATACTTGTTGCATTCAACGGTGAAGCTTACGAAGTTAACAAACCACTTCTTGGAAAAGGAAAAGTTTTAATCTGGGATGGTCCAGAAGGTGGAGACTTTGAGCCAGACTTAGAAGAATTAGAAAAAATGGGCGTTTTCACATATGCAGTTCCAATGTCTAAGCTTGCAAAAGAGGAAGTTGGAGCTTATATCACTAAGAACGTTATTGCAATGGCTGCTGTTTTTGAACTTTTTGGATTTCCAATGGAAGTTCTCAAAGAAGAGATTGTTAAAAAATTCTCCAAAAAGGGTGAAGATGTAGTTAACTTAAACTTTAAAGCTATTGAAGTTGCTCAAAACTACGTAAAAGAACACCTTAAGAAAATAGACCCATACAAAGTTCCTGGACCATTACCAAAGAAAGATGTTATTATCCTTGAAGGTAATGAAGCTATCGCTTTAGGTGCCGCTGTTGCAGGAGTTAAAGTTTACGCAGCATATCCAATTACACCTGCTACGACAGTAGGAAACTACCTTGCTCCAATAATTCTCAAAACAGGAGGATTTGTTTACCAGTCTGAAGATGAAATTTCCTCTATGGCTGTTGTTATTGGTGCTTCTTTCTCAGGTGTAAAAGCTATGACAGCAACATCTGGACCAGGTATTTCTCTTATGCAGGAGCTTATTG
>JALWKR010000012.1 GCA_027081375.1 Persephonella sp. | reverse complement strand
TTGGAAGATAAAATAAAACAGCCATCCATGCTATAACAGATATTACGTGAAATGCTTTTATCCATAAATACATTTTCATACCTCTTTTTTCAGGATATTATAACAGCTTGAAGTATAATTTTATAAAAAGTCAAAAAAGGAGAATAAATGAAACTAATAGAAAAAGTTTTTGAAAATAAAAAACCTTTAATATGCTACTTTATGGCTGGTTATCCTTCTATAGAGAAAAGCTTTGAAACAGCAAAAGCTTTAATAGAATCTGGGGCTGATATCTTAGAAGTAGGAATTCCTTTTTCTGATCCTGTTGCTGATGGTCCTACTATTCAGGTAGCTCATGAAAAAGCAGTTAAAGACGGTATAACTCCTGTAAATGTTTTTGAGTTAACAAAGAGAATAAAAGAGGAGTTTCCTAATGTTCCTCTTATAGCTATGACATATTACAATCCCATTTTTGTTATAGGGGAAGAAAAGTTTTGCAAATTGGCTAAAGAAGCTGGTATAGATGGATTTATAGTTCCAGACTTGCCTCCTGAAGAGGCAGAAGGATTTAAAAAGATAGCAAACTCCTATAATCTTTCTACAGTTTTTCTCCTTGCTCCAACATCTCATGAAAAAAGAATAAAGCTCATTGGTGAGGTAAGTGATGGTTTTATATACTATGTTTCCTTAACAGGGATAACAGGAGAAAGAGAGCAACTTCCCTGGGAAGAGTTAGAAAAAAAAGTTATACAGATAAAAAAGATAACAGGAAAAAAAGTTGCTGTAGGTTTTGGAGTATCTAAAAAGGAACATACCCAAAAGCTTTCTGATATAGCTGATGGAGTTATAGTAGGAAGTGCTGTTGTAAAACTTCAAGGAAAAGGGGATATAGAAGGTATTAAAAAACTTGTAAAAGAACTTAAGGAGGGGTTAGAAAGCTAAAGGTATCTTACTAGCTCATTTATATTTTCTATCACAAGGTCAGGCTTTATCCCTTTTTTCAAGTCTTCTGGAGTAAACTTGCCGGTTTTAACTAAAATACCTTTAAGACCGGCGTCCATTCCTCCTTTTACATCTGATTCTATATCATCTCCAATAACTGCTACTTCTTCAGGTTTTAATCCCATAGATTTTACAGCTAGTAAAAAGAAATCTTTGTTAGGTTTTCCTATAAGTTTTGCCTTTTTTCCTGTTGCAAACTCAAGTCCTACAACATAAGCTCCGCAGTCAAGAGAAAGTTTCCCGTCCTTATCTCTAAAGTACTTGTTTTTAGCTGCTGCTATAAGCTCAGCTCCGTCCATAAGATATCTAAAGGCTTTATTCATTTTTTCGTAAGTAAAATTATCTCTTGCATCTCCAACAACTACATACTTAACAGGCTCTTTAGGTATATCCTTAAAATCTTCTTTAGCTATATCTGTCAAAATAAGAAAAGCTCCTGCATTTTTTTCTTTTAAAAACTGTTTTGTTGCTTCAAGAGCTGAAAATATTTCATCTTCTTCTACATCAAATCCCATATTTTTCAGTTTTTCATATATTAATTTTTTAGGTTTTGTAGTTGTATTTGTGATAAAACGAACTTTGAAGCGTTTTTTTAATTTTTTTAACGTTTCCTGAGCTCTCTCTATTGGCTTATCTATAATATAAAGCACACCGTCAAGGTCAAGTAGTAAGCCTTTTATCTTTGAAAAATCAATCATTTCTCCCCTCTCTTGATTTTTGTCATTGAAACTAAGTCTTATTATCTAAATTAATATGTGATTATAAAAGTGTAAAGGAGGAAAAAATGTTATTAGATAAAACATTAATTCCAAGAGTGGCTGTAGAGCAGA
>JALWKR010000011.1 GCA_027081375.1 Persephonella sp. | reverse complement strand
GGCACCTCGATGTCGGCTCGCCGCATCCTGGGGCTGTAGCCGGTCCCAAGGGTTGGGCTGTTCGCCCATTAAAGCGGCACGCGAGCTGGGTTCAGAACGTCGTGAGACAGTTCGGTCCCTATCCGCTGCGGGCGCAGGAGTCTTGAGAGGAGCCACTCCTAGTACGAGAGGACCGGAGTGGGGCAGGCTCTGGTGTACCGGTTGTCCCCCAAGGGCAGCGCCGGGTAGCCACCCTGCTACGGGATAAGCGCTGAAAGCATCTAAGCGTGAAGCCCGCCTCAAGATAAGGACTCCCGCACCTTTTGGTGCCTGAAGGGCCCTGGGAGACTACCAGGTTGATAGGCCACAGGTGGAAGCTCAGCAATGGGTGGAGCCGAGTGGTACTAATCGCCCGTGTGGCTCGGCCTCTTACTTCTTAATGCCTCTAATTCTTCCCTTATTCTATTGCCAAACACCAATTGCCTGGTGCCCATAGCGGGGAGGTTACACCCGGTCCCATTCCGAACCCGGCAGTTAAGCTCCCCAGCGCCTATGATACTGGCTGCGAGAGCGGTCGGGAAAGTTGGTCGGTGCCAGGCTCTTAATTTTATTCTCCTTCCTTCACCCTTAACACTATTTCCCCTATCCTTATTCTTACTTGGATCTCTTTTAATCTTCCTTTCTCATAGATAATTTTCCATTTTCCTGTTGGTTTTATTATTCCTTCTGCTTTTATTTTGCTTGGATCTATTTCTATAATTTTTTTATTTTCAACTTTCTTTTTTAATATTTTCACTTCATAGATTTGATCTTCAAAAAAAATTTTTATCTTTTCATTTATTAGTTCATTTAATATTAAGTAAGAAGCTGTGAACGGATCAAAAAAATTTTTATCATTTATCTTTATAATTTTTTGCGTTTTAGAACTGTTTTTTATCTTTTCACTTAAAATTTGATTTTTATTGAAATTGTATCTGTATATAACAAGTAGTTGTCTTTCTTTTTGGTATAAGTAAAATTCTTTTGGTTGAAAGTTTTTATTACTTATCGCATATCCTTTATAACTAATATCTTTGAATAGTTTAACAATTCCTACTGTTGAAGCTTCAACGTATGTTTTGAATTTATCTTTATCTTTCTCATATTTAATACAGACTTCTGCAATATTAATGAAAAAGTATTCAACATTAAAGCAGATTTTTGCGTTTTATATTTGAAAAAATAATAAAAATATAATTATTACGATTATCATTTTTCTTTTTCTAGCCCTTGATATATAATATTAACCTCATATTTTATAAAAACCCATTTTAATTTCATTTGGAGGTCCAAGCCTATATGAAATACAAGGTATATACTGCCCAATCTTATAAAAATATACCACAGGTTCAGAAGTATCTTACTGATGAGCAGATGTTTGATATTGATGTGGTGTCTAAAGTTTTTCCTTTTAAAGTTAACAATTATGTAATAGATAAACTTATTGATTGGGAAAATCCTTTAGAAGATCCTATTTTCAGACTTACCTTTCCTCAAAGGGGGATGTTAAAAGAGGAGGACTACAATAAAATTGCAAATTTAATTAAATCTGGAGCTTCGGATATTGAGATAAAAAAAGCAGCTAATGAAATTAGAATGAAGCTTAATCCTCATCCTGCTGGTCAAAAGTATAATGTTCCTGAAATAGATGGCCTGAAACTTCACGGTGCCCAGCATAAATATAATGAGACTATTTTATTTTTTCCTAAGCAGGGTCAAACATGTCACGCTTACTGCTCTTTCTGTTTTAGATGGCCACAGTTTGTTGGTATAGATGAGTTAAAATTTGCTATGAAGGAAGTTGATATTCTTATCAAATACATACAAGCTCACCCTGAGATTACAGATGTTCTTTTTACTGGTGGAGATCCTTTAATTATGAAAACAAAAATATTAAAGCAGTATATAGAACCTTTACTTGAAGCAGATATTCCTCATTTAAAAACAATTAGGATAGGAAGTAAAGCTCTTGGTTTTTGGCCTTATAGATTTTTAACTGACGATGATGCTCAGGAACTTTTAGATCTATTTAAAAAGATTGTTGATAAAGGTTATCACCTTGCTTATATGGCACACTTTAATCATTATAAAGAACTTGAAACAGAAGAAGTACAGGAAGCTATAGAAAAGATAAGAGAAACAGGAGCTATTATAAGAACTCAATCCCCAATTTTAAGACATATAAATGATTCTGCTGAAGTTTGGGCTACAATGTGGAAAAAGCAGGTAGCCTTAGGTGCTATACCTTATTATATGTTTATGGCAAGGGATACAGGAGCACAGCACTATTTTGGAGTTCCGTTAGTTAGAGCTTGGGAGATTTTTAGAGAAGCTTATCAAAATGTTAGTGGTTTAGCTAGAACTGTAAAAGGTCCTTCTATGTCAGCTACTCCAGGAAAAATAAGAATGCTTGGAGTTACTGAAATAAATGGAAAGAAATATATGGTTTTAGATTTTCTACAAGGCAGAAATCCAGATTGGGTTGGTAAACCTTTCTTTGCAGAATATGATGAAAATGCAATGTGGATTGATGAATTAAAACCTGCATTTGCTGATAAATTCTTCTATGAAGATGAACTTAAAGAGATGCTTAAGGAAGAAAAAGCAGCTTAACTAAATACAAACTTAACTTGACAGACAGCTGTTGTAACAGCTGTCTCCATTCTTAATATATTTTCACCAAGGGAAACTGCTTCAAATCCTTTTGTTTTTAGGTTTATTATTTCTTCTTTCGCTAATCCTCCTTCTGCCCCAATAAGAATATCTATAACTTTTCCTTCTTTCCCTAAGTAACTTTTTAATGTATTTATTTTTTCTTTTTCATAAAATACAAACCTGTATTCTCCTTTAGGTTTTATATCCTTAATATTAACAGGTTCCTTTATGTCTAAAGGGAAAAGCCTTTTACACTGTTTTATAGAGTTTAATGCTATTTTTTCCCATTTTTTAATTTTTCTCTGTATATCTCCTGTTTTTACTGCAGAATATTTAGATAAAACAGGAATTAAAGTAGTTACCCCAAGTTCTGAGATTGGTTCTATTAGGTCATCTACTTTCGATAGATGATTTGGCATACATAGATATAAATTTATTATGAGTTTTTCTTCTTTTTGCTCTATCTTTTCTAAAACTTTCCCTATAAGTTTTTTCTTTTCAATTTTTTCAACTTGAACCAGATATATATTACCTTTTAAATCATTAATTTCTATTTTTTCCCCTTCTCTTATCCTTTTTACTTTTGCGTGATGAAACTCTTCTCCCTCTAAAACAACCTTATTGTTTTCAACATTACCAATAAATCTAGGAACTGCCATGTTGTATCACCTGAATAATATTTTTTACAAAAATAGTAATAAAGAACACTATTCCATATATAAAAACAATTGTTGCTCCTGAAGGTAGATTGTACTGATATGAAACGAATATTCCAGCAAAAACAATGATAATACTTAAAAGGACAGCCGTGATTATTATCTTTTTGTAATGCCAGAACATTTGCGAAGTTGTTGCAGCAGGAAGAATAATCATAGCTGAAGCTAAAATAACCCCTACAAGCTTTACAGCAAGCACTGTAGCTACTGCAATAATTGTTATAAGACTGTAGTAGTAAAAGTTTGTATTAATTCCTGATGTGTATGCTACTTCTTCATTGTAGCAACAGAAAAGTATCTTTTGAAAAAAGAAATATAGATATCCAAAAGTAAAAATTGAAAATATGACTAGCAGATATATATCCTGTTTCGTAATAGTTAGTATATTTCCAAATAAAAATGTAAATAAGTCTGATGTGTAGTTCGGAGTTAATGTAAGGAATATAACCCCTAAAGCCATTGATATTGAGAATAAAATACCTATAGAAATATCTTCATGAATATTTCCTTTTTTACTTATATATCCAATAAAAAAACCTGTAGTTATGGCAAAAGCCAAGCCTAAAGAAATAGGGGATACTCCTAAATATACTCCTAAAGCTAATCCTCCAAATGTAGCATGGGATATACCTACATTTATAAATGACCAGTTTTTTATATTTATAAAAATAGACAACACAGAAAGAAGTACAGCAAGTAAAATCCCACCTATAATAGCGTTTTGCATAAATGGTATAGTTAGTACATCTAGCATGTTTTATCCTCTGTTTTAAATCGAAAATGTTCACAGGTTACACATTCTTCCGAGTGTACAATAAGTTCTATATCTGCACCGTACAATTTGCTTAAAATATCTTTTTTGAAAAAGTCTTTAGGGCTTCCGTAAAAATGAAGATATCTGTTTAATCCTGCAACTTTATCTACATATTTTGCCACAGCACCAACATCATGGGTAACCATAACAACTGTTATATTTTTTTGATCTCTTAACTTTTTTAAAAATTCATAAAAGCTTTCTTGAGCAACAACATCTATACCTGTTGATGGTTCATCTAAAAATATTATTTCAGGTTCAGCTACAAGAACTCTAGCTATAGATACTCTCTGTTGCTGTCCTCCAGATAGGTCGCTAAAAGGTCTGTCTTTAAAATCCTTCATCCCAACATAATCTAGATACTCTAAGGCTTTTTGTAATTTTTCATTTTTTGAAAGTTTACTATTAACTAAACCAAACATTACTACATCTAGTACGGACACAGGAAATTTCTTGGGAGTATTATTTTTTTGGGGAAGGTATCCAATCTTTCCAGTTTTTACAGCTTTTTTTGGGGGAAGTCCTAAGATTTCAACTTTACCCCTGTACGGTTTTATAAAACCTAAAATTGTTTTTAGAAGGGTTGTTTTTCCTCCTCCATTAGGTCCTACAATAGCAAGTATTTCTCCTTTTTTAACTTCAAAATTTATATTTTCTAGTATAGTTTTATTATCTAATTTTACAGTTAAATCTTTTACTTCAAGTATTTTCATTTATATTCCTTTTTCCATCTTTTCTTTTATAATTTTTTCTATCTCTTTAATTAGTTTTTCTGTTTGATTTATATACCATTTCAACTTATCTTTTTCTATTTCAAAAGTCAGGGAGTAATCAGCTTCTTCTCTTATTTGATATAAACTGTTATAAACATTACTATAATGTTTTTCTAAAAGATTTTCCTTTACAAACTTGCGATTAAAAAATGAGCGAATAGCTGAATGTTTTTTATAAGAAATACCTTCTAGTTGAAGATAAGCAATGATCATATAGAAGGCAGAATAATACAACCTATTTATAGCAGTTTCATAAAAATTTTGCTCAAAATTAATTTTAGCAGCTTCTAGTGCATTGTAAGATTTTTCAATCCAGTGTCTTACCAAAATATTCTTTTCTTCTTTCATAAAAAGATTCCATCCTTTTGGATATTAATAAAAAAAGGAATTACTTCTAGTTTAAATGAGTTAAAGTCGTTTTTATCAACAGTAACTACAGATAAAGATGTATCATATTTTAGGTTAATCTCATTGGAAATATCCCAGATAGTTTCTTTTTTATTAAAGTCTAATTCTTGAACTAGTGCTAAAACATCTATATCGCTTTCTTCATCAAAATCACCTCGGGCTTTTGAGCCAAATAAGATGAGTTTTGCATCAGGATATAGCTTTAAAATTTCTTCCTTTAGCTCTTTTAAAGCTTTTTTCTCATTATTCGTAAGATGTTTAAGTTTTTCAATTGATCTCATACTTTATAATTTAATCCACTTTTACCACAATTTTACCGAAAAACTGTCTGCTTAATAGTTTTTCATAGGCTTTTTTTGCATTTTCAAAATCAAATACAGAGTCTATAACAGGTTTTAAAATATTGGGAAATAGTTTTAGATAATCAAAAACTTCTCCTTTTGTTCCCATATAAACGCCGTGAATAGTTTGGTTTTTACCAAAGATCTTTCTTAGGTTTATAGTAGTTTCTGCTCCTGTTGTTGTTCCAAAAGTGATAATTTTTCCTCCTTTTTTTCCACAATCTAAAGAACCGTTAAATGTCTGACTTCCTATATGATCAACAACAATATCACAGAGATTACCCCTTGTTATCTCTCTAACCTTTTCTACAAAATTTTCCTCTTTGTAGTTAATAACAAAATCAGCTCCTATCTCTTTAGCTTTTTCTATTTTCCAGTTATCTCCTACAGTTGTTATAACAGTTGCATTAAAAGCTTTTGCTATCTGAATTCCTGCTGTCCCTACACCACTTCCTCCTCCATGAATAAGAACTGTATCTCCTTGCTTTATTCCTCCTCTTGTGACTAAAGAATGCCACATAGTTGTGTATGTAATTCCTATGCTTGCTGCCTCTTCAAATGTAAGCCCCTTAGTTTTTTTATATACATTAGCAGCAGGAACTTTAACGTATTCAGCAGATACTCCATTTTCTATAACTCCTAAAACTCTAAACTGATTACATTCGTTATCTTTTCCTGATAAACATTTTTCACAGTATCCACAGGATAATCCTGGATAAATAATAACTTCATCTCCTTCTTTCACATTTTTTACCAGCTTTCCAACCTTTACAACTATTCCTGAGGCGTCAGAGGCAAAAATATGAGGCATAGGAATTTCCGTTGGATATTTTCCTTCCATTATCCATATATCTAGGTGATTTAAAGAAAATGCTTTTACTTTTACTAACACTTCATTTTCTTCTATTTCAGGAATAGAAAATTCCCCAATTTTTATGTTTTCATAAGATCCATGTTTTTCATAGTATAGAGCTCTCATTTTTTCCATTTTTTTCTCCTGTAAAAATTAGTTTATAATAAAATTTTAACTGCTTTTTATAGGGGGATTTATGATTACAAAAGACCGGGCTAAAGAAATTATATCAAGGTTTAACGATGCAAATATACTTGTAGTTGGGGATTTAATCCTTGATAAGTATTTATGGGGAGATGTTGAAAGAATTTCCCCTGAAGCTCCTGTCCCTGTTGTTGATGTTAAAAAAGAAACAGTTAATCTAGGAGGAGCATGTAATGTAGCATGGAATATTGCCGCTTTAAAAGGGAATGTTTATATTGCAGGAGTTGTTGGAAAGGATGAAAACGGAAGAATCCTAGAATTTTTACTAAAGGAAAAAAATATTAATCCTATTCTTATAAAAGACTCTTCTCGACCAACTACAGAAAAAACAAGAATTCTAGCTGTAAGTCAGCAGTTAATGAGAATTGATAGGGAAAATAGAAGGAAGATTTCAAAGGATATTTTAGAAGATCTTATAGATAATATCGATGGAGTGATAGAAAGTGTAGATGTTGTTATTGTTTCTGATTATGGTAAAGGGGTAATAACAAAAGAGCTAATGGACTATCTCAGGGAAATAGGTAAACCTATTTTTGTTGATCCAAAACCTTCCAATGTTGAACTGTACCATAAGGTTACAATTATGACTCCTAATAAAAAGGAAGCCTACGAGCTTGCAAAGCTAGATAGAGATAATTCTATTGAAAGAGTAGGAAAATTTTTGATGGAAAAGTTACAGATGGAGCAGCTCCTTATAACTTTAGGTGCAGAAGGTATGGCTCTGTTTGTAGAGGATAATATTATCAAAATTCCAGCTAAAGCTAAAAAGGTATATGACGTAACAGGAGCAGGAGATACAGTTATATCTGTACTTGCTTTAGCAAAAGCTGTTGGAGGAACATGGGAAGAGAGTGCATCTTTAGCTAACTATGCAGCTGGTTATGTAGTTGGAGAAATTGGAACAGCTGTTGTTTCTCAAGAAAAATTAATAGAACTAGTACCTTAGCCGAATCAAATAGAAAAGAAAGAAGTGAGATTTATTAAAAATGCAAAATAAAAAGTCAGTTCTAAGTATAGGATTAATACTTTTATTGCCGTGGGTATATGTATTTTTTTCTGTATATGCGGAGAAAATTGGTATTGAAGATTTTATTCCTCCAAATAAATGTATAGAAATAGCAAAACTACAGATAAATGAAGATGAAATTTTTTCTAATCCTTATGAGCTTAGAAATACGAAAGAAGAAAGTAGAGTAAGAGAAGATCTATTAATTGCAAATTTTCATTTAGAAAGATTTCCTTCTTGGGAAATCTTTCTTGATAAAAATAATAAATCAAAAGATACATCAGAAAACTGTATAAAAAATATCCTAGTTGTTGGAGATTCTATAGGAGAGGGACTTTTTTTAGCCTTTAAAAAGTATTTTAGGAAAAAACTAAACTGTATAAATGTTAAATTCTTAGTAAAGCGTTCTACTGCAACGTTTCACTGGTTAAAGGATAAAACATTTTTAAAAAATTTAAGAAAAAATAAATAT
>JALWKR010000010.1 GCA_027081375.1 Persephonella sp. | reverse complement strand
TGTTTTTGCAAGTCTTATTCTTGTTGCAAAGTAAGCTTTTCCATTTTGAGGGGTTAAATGAATGGTAACTGTCCATGGATCAGGGTTTTTCTCTGCGAATATATGAATAGCTTTTACATTCTCTACAAGTTCAGCCACTTCAACTTTTACAGGAACAACTGCTCCGTTTTCTGCAATAGATGGAGCTATAAGCTTTACCTTTTCTGATTCAACAGGTTTTTTCCCTTTTAATACATCTTTTAAAGCTTCATCTAAGCTTCTTTTGTTTAAACCTTCTCCTTTTGCTTCAGCTTTAAAAGCATTAGTTAATATTGGAGAAGCTGCTACAACTGCACCAGATACAGCTACAGTTTTTAAAAACTTTCTTCTATTCATTCTTTCTTCCTCCTCAATTTTTCATAAAGTATTCAGTCATGTTTATTTTTTTGTAATGGCCTTCAGCAAAATATTTGAGAATTCCTAAAAATTCATCAGGTTTCCATGCACCAAAAAGAGTTTTTATCTTTTTTCCATTAGGAGTTAAAAAATGAAATGTTGGCGTTCCTACGTATCCGTAGATTTTTCTAACCTCAAGACCATCTTTTGATGATTTTTCAACTTTAATAGGTATAAAGTGTTTTTCTAGGTAGTCTACAACCTGTTTATCTTGAAATGTTGTTCTATCCATCTTCTTACAGTACTGACAGTGTTTTGAAGTGATGTAGATAACAATAGGTTTATTTTCTTCTTTAGCTTTTTTCAAACCATCCTTCAGGGAGTACCAGCTAACATTCCCGAAGGAAAAAATTATAAGCAAGAAGAAAACAACTACTGCTATCCTCATGATAAACCTACTTTAGAGAGAGTATGTAAGCTGCAAGAGCACAAACCTGATCATAGTTAAGCATTCCTGTTGTGAGGTTAACAGTCATTATGTTGAAATAAGGTTCTTTTTGATATTCAGGGGGAATTTGAACTCTGTAATCAGCTATTCTCTGGAATACCCAGCTAGGAGTTTTTTTCTGACCACCGAGATAGGGAGCATTCATAAGAGTTGATGCATAATGTGCAAGATTTGGGCCTATATTTCCACATCCTTTTGAACCAGGAGCACAGTGACAGGCAACACAGTTTGCTGTCTTTTTGTCATTAAATAGTTTCTTCCCAACTGGAGCCATTTTTTTTATGAAAGCCTCGCTTCCTAAATTACACTTTTCAGGAACAGCATAATGCTTAGGTCCAGGAGGAATATCTTTAAGCATCATCTCTTTAGCTGATGAATGCTCAAAGTAAATCTCACCTCCTTGAGAAGTATCAACAAAGGCAAAAAGTCCAATACTGGCCAAAGCAGACGCTACAGCCTTTTTAAACTTCATCTTGAACCTCCATGAAATATTTTGGTTTTGTTATAAGCAAAGAATATGCCAAAAATTTTTGCCAATATTTTCAAATACTTACGCGATTAATGTACTTTCCTCTAAAGACACTCTGTCCCATTTGGGAAATATTCATTGTTCCAAATGGAACAGTTTGATAATATCTATGAAAAAGGGGAGATAAAATGAGGAATTTTTACTTCTTTTTGTTGCTGGCAATAGCTTTTCTTTATAGCTGTTCTCCTAAGTATAAAATTGAAAAGGTTTATATTCTTCAAAAAGCAGATAAAGAATGTATAGAAAAATGTGAGAAAAAGAGAGAAGAATGCAGAAAAGAATGTTTAAAGGAAAAGAAAAAATGTTTAAATGAAGCTTTAAAAAGAGCAAAAGAGATTTTTAAACAGCAGGAGAAAATATATAAAGAAAGGTTAAAAACATACTTTAATCAGTATGATAGATATCTTACTG
>JALWKR010000009.1 GCA_027081375.1 Persephonella sp. | reverse complement strand
TATATTTACGTCAGGGGGGGAAATAAAAGCAGAATTAGCATTAGACGGGGGAGATATTTATGCTAACGACTCTGGGAGGCAGTCGTTAGCACACTTTTATAATTTAAAGCTTTACGGAAACGAGGTTGACCCAGTGGATGCTGATATTGAATATGCTATAAATGGAGGTATATCTTACAAACCTCCCTGTTCAGACGAGATTATTAATGCAGTCTTTGAGACAATTAAAACCTTTAAAGAATACAGTGACGCAGAATGTCCATATGAGGGAAAAGTAAGTATCAATGAAGGACAGGTAACTATAGAAGCATACGACCCTGATAATAATCCTATAATTAACAATAAGATTCGCATAACATTTGGTGAAGATGTAATTTTTGATAATGACTGTACTCAATTAGAAAGCTTAGGCGTGTGCCCTTAAGCAGTGCACCTCAATCCCTCCCTCCTTTGTTTCATTGCACTAAACCTCAACGTCCCTGGTGGGCTTTGCCCACCCTTTTTTATTTTTATTCAAAATAGATAACATTTTTTTAGTTAGAAAAAAAGAATTGAAAAAAAATATTTATTGCTTATAATAATACATCTCTATTAAATACGTTGGATGGGTGGCCGAGCCTGGTCGAAGGCGCAGCACTGGAAATGCTGTGTACCGGTAATCCCGGTACCGCGGGTTCAAATCCCGCCCCATCCGCCAGAGTGTTTAGAAAAGAAAATTCCGGGTCCCTCCGGGTAGGGACTGGTGAACCCCGCCAGGCCCGGAAGGGAGCAACGGTAAGCCAGCTCCCTACGCCGGATGGGGGTGCCCGGATTAAATAAATTCTCTCAAATTAATACCAAAAGAGTTTTCCAAAATAATTTTATCTTCTTTGTAGCATACTTTTGGATTATTTTCTATTGTGTAATAATGCAGTTTTGAGAGTTTTCTTAGTAGTTGTAAGTTTGCTTTTTCTCTTTTTTCTATTTTTCTACTATAGATTTAAACTCTTTTACTAATACATTAACAAGCATCTTAACTGTATCTGAACCTATTTTTGTTTGCAAGAAGCTAACAGATAGGAAGAGTTTTATGAAAAGATTTTATTGTTATTGAAAAGGAGGCGTAAAGCCTCCTTTGAATTATTCTTTGTCTGTTTTTATCTCAACATTTAAAAATTCAGGGTTTTGAGATACTGCTTCCTGAACTCCTTGAGAAATTCTATAAGCACAGAAAGATGGTCCACACATAGAACAGAATTTAGCTGATTTATATCCTTCCTGAGGAAGAGTTTCATCGTGATATTTTCTCGCAGTTTCTGGGTCTATAGCAAGTTCAAACTGTTTTTCCCAGTCAAACTCATATCTTGCTTTAGACATAGCATCATCCCATTCTTTAGCACCAGGTCTGTGTCTTGCAAGGTCAGCTGCATGAGCTGCAATTTTATATGCTATTAATCCCTGTTTAACATCTTCTGCATTTGGAAGACCTAAGTGTTCTTTTGGAGTAACATAACAAAGCATTGAAGCACCATACCATCCAGCCATTGCAGCACCAATAGCAGAAGCTATATGGTCATATCCAGGAGCAATATCTGTTACCAACGGCCCAAGTACATAAAAAGGAGCTTCGTGACAGAGTTCCATCTCTTTTTTGATGTTCATTTCTATCTGATCCATTGGGACGTGTCCTGGACCTTCAATCATAACTTGAACACCGTGTTCCCATGCTTTCTTTGTTAATTCACCTAAAACTTTAAGTTCAGCAAACTGAGCTTCATCTGAAGCATCGTTTATACATCCTGGTCTAAGACCATCTCCAAGGGAGAATGATACATCATACTTTTTGAATAT
>JALWKR010000008.1:1589-1843 GCA_027081375.1 Persephonella sp. | reverse complement strand
TGATACCTGCAGCTTCTTTTAAAAGGTATGAAGCTGGTGGAGTTTTCAGGATAAATGTAAAAGATCTGTCGTTATATACTGTTATAACAACAGGTACAATTGTTCCAGGCTTTAAATCAGCAGTTGCTGCATTAAAAGCCTTAACAAATTCCATAATATTTACACCGTGCTGACCTAAAGCAGGACCAACAGGTGGTGATGGTGAAGCTTGTTGAGCTGGTATCATCAGCTCAATTGTTCCTACAACTTTTTTA
>JALWKR010000008.1:0-1579 GCA_027081375.1 Persephonella sp. | reverse complement strand
GTTTTAAGGCATTTAAATACTTTTTTCCTCTTTTTGCCATGGTTACGCCTCCATACCTTCTACTTCAATTCCCATACTACGAGCAGTACCTGCTATAGATCTCATAACAGCTTCAATGTCGTCAGTGTTCATGTCTTTTAACTTAATCTCAGCAATCTCTCTTAACTGCTCTTTTGTAACTTTTCCAACTTTCTCTCTTTTTGGATCTGAAGCTCCCTTTTTGATACCTGCAGCTTCTTTTAAAAGGTATGAAGCTGGTGGAGTTTTCAGGATAAATGTAAAAGATCTGTCGTTATATACTGTTATAACAACAGGTACAATTGTTCCAGGCTTTAAATCAGCAGTTGCCGCATTAAAAGCCTTAACAAATTCCATAATATTTACACCGTGCTGACCTAAAGCAGGACCAACAGGTGGTGATGGTGAAGCTTGTTGAGCTGGTATCATCAGCTCAATTGTTCCTACAACTTTTTTAGCCATAAAAATAGCACCTCCTTATATTTTCTCCACTTGGGAGAAACTAAGTTCAACCGGTGTTAATCTCCCAAATATGGTTACTAACACAATTAATTTTTCTTTTTCTGGAATTACTTGATCCACAACTCCTGTAAAGTTCATAAATGGACCTTCAATAACTCTAACCTGATCACCTTTCTGGAATAGAAGTTTTTTAACTTTTGGAGCACCTTTCTGTATCTGACTTAAAACTTTCATAACATCCTTTTCATCTAAAGGAACAGGTACCCCTCCTGCACTTACAAATCCAATTATATATGGAGTTTTCTTTATTAAATCTATAAGATCATCATTTAGTTCAGCTTTTATTAAAAGATATCCTGGAAATACTTTATTTTCTAAAACTATTCTAGCTTCTGTTTTATTTTCTTTACACTGTATTTTCTGTCCTGGTTTGTATATTGGACTGTGCTGAACACACTGTTCATCTCCTTCTACACTTTCGGCTACCCTTACCTTCCCATCTTCTATAACAAATACTGTATCTCCTTTTTTTCCTCTAACTACTATCTCTCTATTTGCACCTTTTAATGAAACTCTGTATTTTTCTTTTCCTAATGCTTTTATTACAACTTTTTCTTCTGCAGGTACTAGAACTTCATCAACAAGATGTTTCATATTGTGAAGTTCTAGCATTTTTAAAAGATTTTCTTTTGCTCTAATCTCAAGGTTTGATTGAGTGTATAGGGCATACCATTTTTTCTTATCTTCTTTTTTTTCTTCTTCCAAAGTTTCTTTTTGATTTTCTTGTTCTTTTGCTTCTAATTCTTCACCTGTATTTTCTTTTTCTAACTCTTCTTTATTTTGAAGCCCTTGTTCTTTTTTCTCTTCAGACATCTATATTAACCTCTTGTGATTATCATTTAAAAAGTATGTTCATTATCTGTTGGAAAAATATATCTAAGCCCCAAAGATATAGTGATAAAAGTAAAGTAAAAACAATGACTGCAATTGTTGCATGCTTAACTAACGTTTTTGAAGGCCATGTAACTTTTTTTAACTCTTCATTAACCTCTTTAAAAAACTGAATTAACTCTACTGGTTTCAATTTCATCCCCTTAAA
>JALWKR010000007.1 GCA_027081375.1 Persephonella sp. | reverse complement strand
AATCATTGTTGAGATATCTAATACAAAATCATAAAGAGAAAAATCGTTAGACGGAATGTAATCCAGATTTGCATCTATCAATTTTTTCATTCTTTCAATATCAACTTCTTCTGCCCTTTTAAGCATCTCTTCCTTTGAGATTTCCCCTTTCCAGTAACTTTCAACTGCCTTTTTTAATTCTCTGTTAGTCCCAATTTTTGGATAACCAAAGATAGTGGTTTTTACTGCCATTTTTTTACCTCCTTATGCAAATGCGAATAATTTGCATTTATTAAAACATAATTAAATTTCAAATGCAAATCATTTGCAAAAAATAAAGCTAAACAACAGAAAGAATTTGTAGGATAATATCTAAAAATCATTATAAGGAGGCTGGATTTGGATTACAGAGAAAAGCTTAAGGAAATGATCAAAAAAAAGGCATTGAAAGTTGCTGATAAGCCTATATTTAAACTTTCTTCAGGCAAGATGAGCACTTATTATATGGATTTAAGAACAATAACTCTAGACCCAGAAGGTGGATATATTATTGGTAACCTTATCTTTGAGATGGTTAAGGATAAAAATCCTGATGCTATAGGTGGTCTTACTTTAGGAGCAGACCCTATATCTTACGCTACATCTATGATTTCATATATAAATAAACAACCTATAAAACCTTTCGTAGTTAGGAAAGAACCAAAAGGTCACGGAACAGGAAAACAGATAGAAGGAAATGTTCAGCCAAGAGAAAAGGTATTTATAGTTGAAGATGTGGTTACTACAGCAGGTTCTTCTCTGAAAGCTGCAAAGATTGCAAAAGACTTTGGACTAGAGATTTTAGGGATTATAGCTATTATTGATAGAGAAGAAGGTGGAGAGGAAAATATAAAAAAGGAAGGTTTTGAGTTTTTCCCAATTTTCAAAATATCTGAGTTTTTGAAAAAACAATAATCTTTTAAGCTCCCTGCTTGGAATTCTCTAAGCAGGGTTTATTTAAAGTTCACTAATTTTCAAAAACTTCTAAAATTAAAGTTTCATAGTCATAGTTTAGATAAAACTGCTTTTTTCTTTGTTTTAGCTATAGACAAATTTAACAAGCTTTCTATCCCATATAGTTCAGATAAAACCCTTGTGGTATGTCAGATAATAACATTTCAAGTTTCTTCTTTCTATCCCATATAGTTCAGATAAAACTTATATCCTCTTTTGAACAGATGGGACAATGTTGCTCTTTCTATCCCATATAGTTCAGATAAAACTGCAGTGTTCATGACATCTCAAAGAGGAGTTGAGCTTCCTTTCTATCCCATATAGTTCAGATAAAACATTCCAAAGTTTTCTTTAAATAATAAACAGCAAGCCAGCTTTCTATCCCATATAGTTCAGATAAAACCTGAAGCTATAGAAAGTTTAGCTCTTTCCATTACATCCCTTTCTATCCCATATAGTTCAGATAAAACATTTACTTAAAGACAGCACAAACTTTTCAACTTCAAACCTTTCTATCCCATATAGTTCAGATAAAACCCGTTAATTGAGATAAGTAAAAAAATTTTATTTCAGCAAGTAGTTTCAAGGTTTAGCGAGGTTTTTGAAATTTCTACAACTCCTCGCTGGTGAAGGTAATTTGCATCAAACCTCCATTAATGCGAATATATTTTCTATTATATTCTCGCTAATGCTTGTAAAAAGCCAACTTACGCAGAAATATATTTTCTGTTCAAAATGCAAAGCTTAACAATAACTATTATTAATTAATCCACTAATCCCTCAAAATAAATTGTTTATGGGATAGCTATATTCTTTTCCCATGTAGCCAGAGCATTTAGATAAAGTATAACAAATTTATAAATTTAATTCTAACA
>JALWKR010000006.1 GCA_027081375.1 Persephonella sp. | reverse complement strand
ATACAGCTTAGTGCCTTATTAATGGGAATAGTTTTGCAATGCGGCTCCCAAAACCCTTGCCATATAAAAGAAAAAGCCAAATTTGTTAAAGGAGAAAAAGGCTGGAGTGTGGTAGAGGAATGATAAATCTAAAAGATTTTAATTACGGTGAGCTTGAGAGATGGGTTAGACAGCAGGGCTGGAAAAAGTTTAGGGCGAAACAGCTTGCTAAATGGATTTATAATAAGAAGGCCGGTTCCTATGATGAAATGACAGACCTTTCCAAAGAAATCAGGAGTTATCTCAAAGAAAATACAAAATTAAATGCCCTTGAACTGATTACTTATGAAGAGTCAAAAGAAGATGGCAGTATAAAATTTTTGTGGAGATTAGAAGACGGACATACGGTAGAAACTGTTTTTATTCCTGAAAAAAATCATTATACCCTTTGTGTATCCACACAGGTTGGTTGTGCTGTAGGCTGCACTTTTTGTTATACAACAAAAGACGGCCTTATCAGAAACCTTACAACAGCAGAAATCATAGACCAGTATATCCAATCCCAGAGATTTGTTGGACTGGATAGAAGGATATCTAATGTAGTTTTTATGGGAATGGGCGAACCCCTTGCAAATTATGATAATGTCAAAAAAGCTGTCCAGATTATGACAGATGACAGAATGCTTGGCCTTTCAAACAGAAAAATAACAATATCTTCCAGTGGGATAATACATCAGATTAAAAGAATGTATGAGGACAAATCCTTCCCTCAGGTTAGACTTGCTGTGTCTTTAAATGCTGCAGACCAGGAAACAAGAACTAAAATAATGCCTATTTCGGAAACAAACACACTTGAAGACCTTATGAAAACTCTGAACTCACTGCCTGTTAAAAATGGCTACAGGATAATGCTGGAGTATGTTCTTATAAAAGATATAAATGATAGACCTGAAGATGCCCATAAACTTGCCAGACTAATAGGAAAAAATAAAAAAAGATACAAAGTAAATCTGATACCATTTAATCCTCATCCAGGTTCACCATTTGAAAGACCTGATGAAGAAAGGGTTAATAAATTCCATCAAATACTCTGGCAGTATAATATCGGTGCATTTGTTAGATGGAGTAAAGGAAAAGATATATCTGCTGCCTGTGGACAGCTTAGAAAGAAAAATATAGAAGGAAAAAAGATAACTTTTATATCTCCCAACAGTTTAAAGGTATAACAAAGGGGCAAAAGCCCCTTTTCAAATTAATGATGATGTTCTTTATGCTTTTTACCGGTATAAAGTTCCTCAAATTCTTTTAACAGCTCAATCAATTTCTGTGTATATTTTGAATCCACATTCTGTTTAACCTTCATTGCATAGAAAGAAAGCTGATGGATAAGCTCTACTTCTCTTAAGTATTTCTGATATTTTTCCTTATCTTTTGGGTCAACAGGCTTTATCCTTTGTGTAAGAAAATACTGCCATAGAATATCCTTAAACTTTTCTGCATGTTCATCTTTGTTAATTATCCATCTAACAAGCTGATTTTTTGAATGGGCATCTGTTTTGCCAGAAAATTCTTTAATCTTATTAATTGATTTTTCCATTGTAGCGATATACTCATAAAGTAAAGTAAATCTAGCATCATCATTATAAATTCCACATGGAATCTGGCAGTGGGCATAAGCATTAGCCGCAAAAAGACCAAAAACAAAACCTAAAGCCACAACAAATTTTTTCATCTTAAAACCTCCCTTTTTATTTTGAGAATAAAGTTTTATTAAGAATGACGTTATAACAAAAATCATAATTGTGGATTTATAAAACAGTGTTTGATTTTTTTATGCTCCCTCAATTATAATATTCTGTCTAAAATCAAAAACTTA
>JALWKR010000005.1 GCA_027081375.1 Persephonella sp. | reverse complement strand
CTTTAAATATATAAAAAAGAACAAATTAGCACATTTGTCTTTATATATATTGATTGTTCTTTACTTCCTTGCTATTTTTGCAGACTTTATATCTCCTTATCCCTACGATAAACAACATAGAGATACTCCTTACCACCCTCCAACTCAAATACATTTTTTTGATGAAAAAGGAAAATTTCATTTAAGACCTTTTGTCTATAAATATGAGCTTGTTGATCCAGTTTTTAAAGTGTATAAGATAAACAAAAAAGAAAAATATCCAATATATTTCTTTGTAGAGGGAGACAGACATTATCTTTTTGGGATTATTCCTACAAATATACATCTATTTGGCGTAAAAAAAGGAAAGATATTTTTGTTAGGAGCAGACCATCTTGGAAGAGATATATTCTCTAGACTTTTATATGGAGGAAGAATTTCTCTATCTATTGGCATAGTTGGAGTTCTTGTTTCTTTTACAATAGGAGCCGTTATTGGTGGAATATCAGGATATTTTGGAGGAGTTGTAGATAATATATTAATGAGACTTTCAGAAATAATAATGTCCTTTCCTGGATTTTATCTTATGCTGGCTTTAAGAGCAGTATTTCCTATAACTTTATCTTCTGTTCAGGTATATTTTCTTATTGTTATCATCCTCTCATTTATAGGCTGGGCTGGTTTAGCAAGAGTTATAAGAGGAATGGTTCTTTCTATAAGAGAACAGGATTTTGTTACAGCAGCTAAATCTTATGGGGCAGTGCCATTAAGGATTATTGTAAAACATATACTTCCTAATACTTATTCCTATCTGCTAATTTCTGCAACCTTAGCAATACCTGGATATATATTAGGAGAAAGTGCATTATCTTTACTTGGTTTGGGTATCCAGGAACCATATGCTAGCTGGGGAAATATGCTGTCTTCTGCAAGAAATGTTTCTGCTATAGCATCTTATCCATGGATTTTAGCTCCAGGAATAGCAATATTTATAGCCATACTAGCCTTTAATCTTCTTGGAGATGCCCTTAGGGATGCTTTAGATCCAAAACTTAGAAAAAATCTGTAAAAAAAATTAACAAAATGTTAATAATTTTGATTTTTTATCTAATAACTGATTTAATAATATATATAAAGGAAGAATTCCTTTTTCTTTGGAAATGGAATATGTAAAAAAATTTTTATAGCATCTGTAAACTTGCTTTACAAACGCAAATAGCTTATCTTTAAACTTGATTTAATATTATGAGTGACTTATGAAGTTGGCACATATATTGCCTCCTTCATAAGCACTATGGAGAACGAATTTGAGCAGAACTTTAAGGCAAGCTTTAAAATAAGGAAGATAGATGTAGATTTGTGGAGACTTGCTATATACGAATTCTACTACAAAAAAAGAAACAAAGATGTAAAAATAGTGTTATGGGACGAAATAAGAGAAGAAGATATAAAAAATTATAAAAAAGATTAAAAAAGATCTAAGTCGATTCACTCTCCCCCTGGGGATTTCTCCCCCCTTTTTAAAAAATTGATGGTGATATAAATATGAAAGATGGAAAAAATGAAAGGATAAATATCCTTTTTGACATTGTTAATAACTTATACGATAAAAAATACAAAATAGACAATTTTCGCAGTGTTATAGAAGATATATCTCATTTTTTCAATTTAAAATCAGCTGTTTTTATTAAAGATGATTTTGGATACTATATAGACACAGATAAGTATTTCTACATATCTGATTTAGATAAATTAGTTAGATATAAAAATTTTCTAAAAAAAGCCCTCTCAAAAGAATCATTAATAATTCTTAATAACTGCAATAAAAACTATAATATTTTCAAATTTTTTGGAAATAAAAGTGGAAACTTAAGTTT
>JALWKR010000004.1 GCA_027081375.1 Persephonella sp. | reverse complement strand
ACATTAAGAAAATCCCAGTCAAATATATCCAGTTTTTCACAGGATCAGGAGAAAAAACTAAAAAGTCTAAAAAGTGAGATAAACCGCCTCAGGCTAAGAAAAGAAACACTAGAGAAAAAATTAAAAGAAAACAGAGAAAAAAGAGAAAAGAACTTTCAGAGATTAGCAGAAGTATTAGCTCAGCTTTCACAGCTTAGAGAGGATAAAGTAGTTTCAGTTATAAAAGATATTCCAGGGGTTTACGGTCAGGTAGCAGACCTTATTTCCCTAAAAGACCCTGAACTTTCAAAAGCTATTGAAGCTGCAGGAGGGGGAAGACTAAAAAATATTGTTGTTGAAGATGATAAAGTAGCTGAAGAGTGTATAAAAACCTTAAAACAGAAAAAGGCAGGAAAGGCAACATTTATTCCCCTAAACAGAATAAAAGTTTCAAAACCTAATAAACCACCTTTAAGAAGTGGAGTTATAGGACTTGCTGTTGATTTTGTAGATTACGACCCAAGAATAGAAAAAGCAATCTACTATGTTTTTGGAGATACAGTTATTGTTGATAACTTTGATGCAGCAAGGGGATTAGGGATAGGTGTTTTTAGAATGGTAACCCTTGAAGGAGATATATTTGAAAAGTCAGGAACAATAACAGGAGGTTCAGATAGAGACAGAGGAAGTCTTCTAGGAAGAGGAGCTCTAGAGCAAGAAAGGGAAAGATTAGAAAAAGAAGACGAAAAACTAAAACTTGAAGAAAGTGCTATAGAAGAAGAGCTAAAGAAAATAGATCAAAAACTTCAGGAAGCGGAGAGAGAGATAATAAAAATCCAGAGCGAAAGTCAATCAGTTTTAGAGAGAAAAAGAGAGATAGAGAATAAGATTTCTGCAAATATAAACCGTATAAATATCTTAGAAGAAGAGATTGTAAACCTTAAGAAGAAACAGTTTGAGTATGAAAATAAGCTTGAAAATGTTATCAAACAGATAAAAGAAAACGAAGCTGTTCTTTCTGAAGTTGCAAAGAAAAAAAGAGAGACCCTTGAGAAACTAGAAAGCAAAGGTCTTCACCAGCTAAGAACCCAGTGGGAAGAGGCAACAAAAAAGGTTTATAAACTAAGGGAAGAGAAAGCAAATATTGAAAATCAGATAGAAAGGTTAAAAGACAGATTAGAAAACAGCCTTAAAGTGAGAATATTCCAGATAGAAAATGAGAAGCTAAAGATAGAAGACCAGATAAAACAGAAAGAAACTCTTTCTGTAGAGCTTAAAGAGAAGATAGAAAACCTCTCTAAAGAGCTTTCAAACCTTTGGAAAGGTTTAAAAGATAAAGAAAAAGAGAGAGATAGCCTTTTAGATCAGCTGAATGAACTAAAAGACAGTTTAAAGCTGTTTAGAAAGGAAGAAGAGGAGATAAACAGACAGATAACATACATCCTAGAAGCTAAAGGAAAGCTAGAACAGAAGGTAGAAGACTTAAGAGAAGAGATAAATATTCTTAAAGAAGAGTATCAAGGAGAAGCTGTAGAAGGGGATTTAAAGGCCTTAGAAAAAGAACTTGAAGAATATACAAGAAAAAGACAGCAGATAGGAGCTGTAAACCAGAAGGCTTTAGAAGATTATGAAGAGATAAAAAATAGATATGAAGACCTTAGCCAGAAGCTAAAAACATTAGAGGAAGAGAAAAAGTCCATAGAAGAGTTAATAGAAAACCTTGAAGAGAAGAAGCTAAAAGCATTTATGGAAGTTTATGAAGCAGTAAACAAAAACCTTGGAAAGATATTCAAAAGACTATCTCCAGGAGGAAAAGCTTATCTAGAGATAGAAAATGAAAAAGACCCACTTTCAGGGGGAATACTTTTAAAGGCAAAACCTAGAGGAAAGGACGTAAAAAGATTAGAGATAATGTCAGGGGGAGAAAAAACCCTTACAGCTTTAGCATTCTTATTTGCTGTTCAGCAGTATAGACCAGCTCCTTTCTACTACTTTGATGAAGTTGATGCTCACCTAGACGATGCTAACGCTAGAAAGATAGCAGAACTAATGAAAGAACTTTCAAAAGATGCTCAGTTCATTGTTGTAACCTTAAGGGATACCATGGCAAGCTATGCAGATAGATTGATTGGAGTTTCTGCTAGAGATGGAATTTCCAGTGTATACACTTTAGACCTTCAGGATATAATGGAAAGAGAAGCAGATGAAACAGCTACAGCTCCAGCAAAAGTTTGAGAATGGAAAGTAAAAAGGTTTTAGAAAATCTTATAATAAGCGGGATATACTTTCTTCAAGACAAAACCCTTTTAGAAGAGATACTCTCTTTTCAGGAGAGTATAAATGAAAAAATAGACAAGATAGTATCTTCTGAAAAATTTGCCTGTGAAAAGGGATGCTACTACTGCTGTATTGGTTGGGAGGTTAAAGGTAGCATCCCTGAGATTTTGCTTTTGATAAAAGAATTAAATGCTTTCCCTGAAGAAAAAAGAGAAGAGATAGCTGAACGTTTAGAAGAATATAAGCTTCTAGAAAAAAAAGAAGATATCCCCTGTCCTCTTTTAGAAAACAATCTCTGCGTTGCATATAAAGGAAGACCTTTTGTATGTAGGACTTATTCTTCTTATGATAAGAAGCTTTGTGAAGAGAAAAGAGAGTTTATTTTTCCAGACATAGTGGAAAAAGCTCTTGATACAGTAAACAAAGAAACATCTCTTGTTGAGGAACCTTTTAACTATCTTTTTAACACAAAAATCCCTATCACTGAAATTTCATTTGATAAAGAAAACAAACTCTTCTTTTTAAATCTTGCTGAAACAGTTTATATACATCCTTCAAAAGAATATATCAAGGTAAAAGCAGGAAAGTATGCAAAAATGTATCTCTAGTTAAAAAAATTTGCAGGCTTTAAGCCTGCAATAGATATTATCTAACCATTTTTAATAATGTATCCATAAGCTCATCTGTTACAGTGATAACTTTGGCAGCAGCTTCGTAAGCTTTTTGTAGTTTTGTAAGATTTATAAGTTCTTCATCTATATTAACTGCTGATTTTTCTTTTATTTTACTGTCTAGAGCCTGCAAAGCTATATTTACATGTTCATATTGATTTTTTGTATCTTCTATCTCAAAACCAACTTTAGAAATAATATCTCCATTATAAAACTCGTGAAAAGATTTGTTTTTTATAAGATTGTAACTTGATACATCAGAAATAGAGTAGTTAATACCATTTATAGAAACACTACCACTTAAAAGGGATGTCTCTTCTGAAGAACTCAACACTCCTGTGATACTGTCATTTAAAGATATTAGCTTTTTAACATTTGTGTTATCTCCATTAAGAGAGGTTGGGTCTGTTGCAGCTGCAAGTTCTTCAGGCTTTTTGATGTTTAGAACAATATTTGAAGCATCAAGGTTTGTTTTACTGCTAGAGGGGTCAATAGTAAAAAAGTTTTTTCCAGTGTTTCCGTTTAGGTCATATCCTTGAGAGTGGATTTTATTTACAGTTGCAGCAAATATAGCCGTAAAGTCATTAAGCTTATTAACAGTCTTATTTATAAACTCAATACCTTTTATATATCCGCCAATTTTTCCATTTTTTAGAATATTTGATAAATCAATACCCCTTACACTTAAAACAGGGTTGTTATTTTTGTCTCTTTTAAAAACAACTTTTTCAGCTTTTTCCCCTGTTACTAGGGGTATTCCTTTTACAGTTGTTATATCTACTGTGTCATCTCCATTAAAAACAAGCTTTATATCAACATACTTCGAAAGTTCATCTATTAGTCTATCTCTTTCATCCATATATGTATTTTTTCTAGGGTCGTTAAATTTACTTCCTGCAATATCTTTGTTTAATTCTGCAAGTTTGTCTAGAATATCGTTTATTCTGTCTGTGTTTCTTTTTATAGTTTCATTTAGCCTGTTTTTTGTATCCTCAAGGGAGTTATAACTGTTTCTTATTCTTCCAACAAGCTGGTTTGCTTTTGCTAAAACTGTCTGTCTAGCAACTAAATCATCAGGATTTATTGCAATATCGTTTAAAGCCTGAAAAAACATATCTAACTCTTTAGAAAAACCAGTTCCTTCAATATCATTAAAGATACTCTCTACTTCCTGAAGAACTTCCTTATAGTTTTCTAGCCCTGAAGCTTCATTCTGGGTGTTTATAAATCTGTTAAATAACCTCTGATCATAAATCCTTTCAATTCTATCTAAAGCTACATCTCCACCAGGGAAGTTTGTAAGAATAGGATTTCTCCTTTTATACCCTTCTGTAAAAGCATTTGAAAGATTTTTATTTACAACGTTTATAGCATCTTTGCTTGCTAAAAGAGCTTGATTAGCTGTTGAAAGGGATGCAAGTAAGGACATATTCCCTGCTCCTGTTTTTATTTTTTCATATTCTTTTATCGGCATAAGCACAGATTTTTTTCAGGTTTATAGATTTATAAGCAAAATTGTTTTATTTTTTATTTTTGAAAATTAAAAAGCAGGAGAAAGTAGATGGCAAAAGAAGTGATACCTTTAATATACAAACATATGTGTCCAAACTGTGGTGGAGATATAACATCTGAAAGACTTTTTAAAGGACTTGTCTGTGAAAACTGTCTTCCTGATGAGGTACCAAGAGAAGATTTATGTGATTTTGTAGGATACGGAAAGTTCACAGATGTTTGTCAGCTCTGGGATAAGGTAAAGGATTTTAAAGAGTTTTTCAAACAGATAATAAAAAATGATTTGTGGTCTATTCAGGAAACATGGGCAACAAGATTTTTCTTAAATATCTCATATGCTCTTTTAGCTCCTACAGGAATAGGAAAAACAACATTTGGTTTAGTTCTTTCAAAATATCTAAAAGATAGAGAAAATAAAAAATCCTACTTAATATTTCCTACACAGATGCTTGTAAATCAGGCTCATGAAAGATTAGTATCTTTTGGAGTTCCTGAGGAAGATATTTTAGCTTACACTTCAAAATTTGCTAAAAGTAAGAAAAAACAGGAAGAGTATAAGGAGAGAATAAAAAACGGAGATTTTAAACTTCTTCTAACAACTACTATGTTCTTGTATAAAAACATAGATATCATTCCTAAAGGAGAGTATGCTTTAGTTTTTGTTGATGATGTTGACAGTATATTAAAAACAGCAAAAAATATAGACAAAGTCCTTATGCTCCTTGGTTTTACTCAAGAAGATATAGATTACACACTGAAGTTTATAACCTTCAAACAAAATCTTTTTAAAAAAGGACAGCCTTCAGAAAAAGATTTGGAGCTTTATCAGCACTGGCAGGCAAAAATCCAGAAGATAGCAGAGAAAAGAAAGGGAGTTCTAATAGTCTCCTCTGCAACATCAAATCCTAGGTCAAAAAGAGTAAATCTTTTTAGAGAACTTCTTGGTTTTGAGGTGGGAAGACCTTCTCTCACTCTTAGGAATATAGAAGATGTATATGAAAAACCTGAAAAGGTATGGGAAAGAAGTGTTGAGGTTTTAAAAAAACTTGGAAAAGGTGGACTTGCATTTTTATCCTCATCTGAAACAAGGGAAACCCTCCATAAATACGTTGACTTCCTTAATGAAAACGGAATTACTGCTGTTTCCTATGAAGATTTAATGGACAAACTTGAAGAGTACAGAGAAGGAAAAATTCAGGTTGCTGTTGGGTTTGCAAGTTATAGAAACCCTCTTGCTAGGGGAATAGACCTTCCTGATGTTATTAGATACGCTGTATTTGTTGGAGTTCCTAAACTTCAGTTTAATATAAGATTTGAGGAAGAGTTTATCCATCTTTATTACTTTATGCTTTCTCTTACTCCATTCCTTGCAAGGAAAAAACTGTTAGATCCATTAGAGATAAAACAGCTTTACGATTATATTAACTATCTAAAGATTTATGCTTTTATACCTTTAGAAAAGCTTCAGCCTGAAAAAATAGAAAAGATGAGGCAAATTCAGGAGTATGTTAAATCAATAATAGAGAGACCTGAAGTTTTTGAAGCAGTTCAAAACTCACCAGATATAACTTTGAGAAAAGAAGGAGATACATTTATCCTTACAACTGCAGATGTAACAGGGTATATACAGGCTTCTGGTAGAACATCAAGACTTTATGCAGGAGGTTTAACAAAGGGACTTGCTTACGTTCTTGTTGATGATGATAAGGCCTTTTACTCCCTTCAGAAAAAAGTTAGATGGTTTAGTGAGGACATAGAGTTTAAACCTATAGAAGAAGTGAACCTAGAAGAGATACTAAAGCAGATAGATGAAGATAGAGAAAAAGTTAAAAGGGTGTTAAAGGGAGAGTTTATACCTGAAGAGAGAAAATCTTTCTTAACAACAGTTGTTATTGTTGAGTCTCCAAACAAAGCAAGGACAATAGCAAACTTCTTTGGAAAACCTTTAAGAAGAAAATTAAAAAATCTAGATGCCTATGAAATAGCAATAGGGGAAAGATTTTTAACCATCGTTGCAAGTAAAGGTCACGTGTATGACCTGAATAAAGAAGAGTACTACTTTGGTGTTAAGAAAAATGGAGAGTTAGTTCCAATATTTGAGCCTATAGATGAAAGTAAAAATGAAATAATAAACAGTATTAGAGAACTAGACCTTGAGGTTAACGAGATATTTATTGCAACAGACCCAGATACAGAGGGAGAAAAGATAAGCTATGACCTTTATCTTAACTCTCTTCCTTACAACTACAACATAAAAAGAGCAGAATTTCATGAGGTAACAAGAAGGGCATTTTTAGAAGCAATACAAAACTACAGAGATTTTGATGTAAATCTTGTAAAAGCTCAGCTTGTCAGAAGAGTAGCAGATAGATGGATAGGCTTCACTATATCTCAGTATATTCAAAGAAAACTTCATAAACACTGGCTTTCAGCAGGAAGGGTTCAAACTCCTGTTTTAGAGTGGATTATAAATAGAACAGATGAAGCAAAACAAAAGCTTGCTGTTGTAAGAGTTACTATAAACGGATATCCATTTGAATTTGTGTTTGAAGACAAGAAGGAAGCAAAATGGTTTTATGAACATTTAGAATTTGTTCTTATTGAGGCAGAGAAAAGGGAAGAAGAACATCTATTTGTAAAACCATTTACTACTGATTTAATGCTTTCAGAGGCAGCAAAAGAGTTAAGATACTCCCCTCAGGACACAATGCAGTATGCTCAGGATTTATTTGAAGCAGGGCTTATAACATACCACAGAACAGACAGTTTTAGAGTTTCTGAAGCAGGAATTTTTGTAGCAAAAGAGTATATAACAGAAAACTTTGGAGAAGAGTACTTTAAACCTAGAACCTTTTCTTCAGCAGGTGGAGCTCACGAATGTATAAGACCTACTCGTCCAATAGATGCAGATGAACTTCGCTCAATGCTGTATACAATGAATATTCAGGGAATTACTAGTAAGCATATAAAACTTTATGATCTTATTTTTAGAAGATTTATGGCTTCTCAGATGAAAGAAACAGTTGTAGAAAAAACTACGTTTAAAGTTAGAGCTTTTGATGAGGAGATAGAAGAAGATGTTCTTACAAAAATTATTGAACATGGATATGACTTAATACTTCCTGTTCATACGTATGAAATACCAGAAGGAAAGGTTGATGTAAAAGAAAGTAAAAAATATCAGCTTAGACCTAAAGTCCCATACTACACATTTGCAACAGTAATTCAAGATATGAAAGAAAAAGGAATAGGAAGACCTTCAACATACGCGGTAACAGTCCAGAAACTTCTAGATAGACATTACATAGTAGAAAGAAGAGGATATCTTTTCCCAACAAAACTTGGAAGAACTGTTATGTCTCTCATAAAGAAAAGGGAAGATATATATCAGTTTGTTAATGAAAACTTTACAAAACAGCTAGAAGAGATTATGGACAAAGTAGAGAGAGGAGAAGCAAACTATCAGGAAGAACTTGAAAAACTCTTTGAAGAGTTAGCGAAAAGAAGACTATTTTTCAAAGTTGAGCTTGGAAAATATGCTTATGAAGAGTGAGGAGTTTTTCTCCTCTTTTTTTCTTCTGTTGACAAATGAATCTTCATTCATTATTTTGGATAAAGGAATAGGAACAAAGGAGATGCAGAATGCATATTCCAGATGGTTATTTATCGCCTATAACATATATACCCTCTTATGCTGTGGCTATGCCCCTTATGGCTTATGGAATAAAAAAACTAAAAGAAAAGCTCAACGACCAGACATTTCCGCTGATATCTTCTTTAACCGCGATGTCTTTTCTAATTATGATGATAAATATTCCTATTCCTGGGGGGACAAGTGGACATGCCATTGGAACAGCTGCAATTTCCATTTTGATTAACCCATGGATAGCTTTTGTATCAGTAAGCCTTGTTTTACTGATACAAGCACTTATTTTTGGAGATGGTGGGATAACAGCCTGGGCTGTT
>JALWKR010000003.1 GCA_027081375.1 Persephonella sp. | reverse complement strand
CTCAACCATAACAGCATTAAATACTCCATCAACTTTAGATAAAGGATTTTCATCAGGAAGGAATGTAGGATGTACTCTAACTTCTACTTCTCCGTTATGCCCTTTTGCAATAGCAAGAAGTTTTAATATATAACCAAGTTCTCTGCCTAGATCTATATCTAGGCTGTCAATATGTTCAATACCTTCTATATAAACCTGAGAAAAGTCAATAAAACCTCCGTAAGATAAAGAAGCTAAAATAGCTATTTTATGTGCTGCGTCTGTTCCGTTTATATCTAATGTTGGATCCGCTTCTGCGTATCCAAGTTCCTGAGCTTCCTTTAAAACAGTATTAAAATCAAGACCTTCTTTATACATCTTTGTAAGAATGTAGTTTGTTGTACCATTTAGAATTCCATATATTTTATTTATCTTGTTTGCTACAAGACCTTCCCTTAGAGCCCTTATTATAGGTATCCCTCCTGCTACAGCAGCCTCATATCCTATTCTTATTCCTTTTTCTTCAGCCAAAGAGAAAACTTCTTTACCCTTCTCAGCAAGAAGAGCTTTGTTTGCAGTAACTATATGCTTTCCTTTTTCAATGGCTTCTTTTATAAGTTTTAAAGGAAAGTCAATACCGCCAGTTAGCTCAACAATAATATCTATTTTTTCATCATTAATAAACTCTTCATAGGAGTATGCTTTCTTATCTTCAGGGATAGGAAAAGGAAACTCTTTATTCCAGTTTCTTGTGAACACTTTGTATAGGTTTATATCTACACCTGATTTTTTTCTTAAAAGCTCTTTTTTTTCTTCTAATATTTTTGCTACCCCGTTTCCAACTGTTCCATATCCTACAATACCAACGTTTACTGTTTTCACCTAAACCTCCCTTTTTACAGGTCATTACTAAATATACTACCTATGATATTCTAAATTAGCAAAAATAATCTTATTTTAGGAGGTTAAGTATGGGATTTAAGCCTGTTGATGTTTCAAATAAATTTGAAACAATTAGAACAGCAAAAGCAGAAGGGAAAATATACCTTTCAAAAGAAAGCGTTGAAATGATTAAAGATAAAAAAGTTCCTAAAGGGGATGTACTGCTTGCTTCCCAGATGGCAGGTCTTTTAGGAGCAAAGAGAACTCCGGATATACTTCCTTTTTGTCATAACATTATGATAGACCATGTTGTTGTTGATACACAGCTTCAGGAAGATGGAGTGTATGTAACAGCAGAGGTAAAGTGTGTTGGAAGAACTGGAGTTGAGATGGAAGCTTTAACAGCTGTATCAGCAGCACTACTTAATGTATACGATATGCTGAAAGCTTTTGATAAAAAAATGGTTATTGGAGATATTAAGCTTGTATCTAAAAGAGGTGGAAAGTCTGATTATGCAGAAGACCTTTCAGGTTTAAAATGTGCAGTTATTACCCTTTCTGATACATGTGCTAGAGGAGAAGCTGAGGATAGAAGCGGGAAAACTGCTATTTCCATAATAGAAGATGAGTTTGGTGGCAGTGTTGTTCACTACGAAATCTTACCTGATGAGAAAGAACTATTAGCAGAAAAATTAAAAGAGCTAGAAGGTAAGGTTGATATTATATTCACAACAGGTGGAACAGGATTTAGTAAAAGAGATACCACTCCAGAAGCTACAAGAGAAGTAATAAGAACTGAGATGATAGGTTTTTCTGAAGCTATGAGAATAGTTGGAATAAAGTTCACTCCTAAATCTCTTTTATCAAGAGGTGTGTGTGGAATAATCGGAGATGCAACCCTTGTTATCAACCTTCCAGGAAGTACAGGAGGAGTTAAGGATAATATTAGACTGATAGCTCCTCTTTTAAAACATGCAATAAGAATGGCAAGAGGAGAGAAG
>JALWKR010000002.1 GCA_027081375.1 Persephonella sp. | reverse complement strand
AATGCTACATAGATAGGCTTCATTCCAACGCCTTTTATCTTATTTATATTTGTTTCAATTCCCATAGCAGCCATAGCTACAGTGAGGAGAAAACCATCTATAACATTTATGTAATGAACAATTTCTGAAGGTATTACATTCATTGAGTTAACTCCAACCATAGCTATAAAACCAAAAACAAAGTAAGGGATAGGAATATCTCTAAGAGCAACACCTGTTCCATGGGTAGCATGTTTTCTCGCAAGGAAATAGCTTAATGCAATAAGAAGTGGAGCAAGCATCATAACCCTTGTTAGTTTTGCAATAGTTGCAGTATTCCCTGCATCTTCAGATACAGCAAATCCTGCTGCAACAACCTGTGCAACCTCATGAACAGTAGCTCCTGTCCAAAGACCATAAGTTATATCGTCAAATCCCAGTGTTAAACCAGCTTTATAAACAATTGGATATACAAACATAGCGATAGTTCCAAAGATTGTTACAGTAGCAACAGCCATTGCTGCATGGTGCATCTCTGCTTTTACAACAGGAGCAGTAGCAAGTACAGCAGAAGCACCACATATAGATGAACCAGAAGCAACAAGATAACTTATCTGTGGGTCAAGTCCAAAAAATCTTCTTGCAATCCATACACCAAGTAAAAACGTAGAAACAAGCATAAATGTATCAAGGATTAAACCTTCTATACCAACTTCAGCAACATTTTGAAATGTGAGTCTAAAGCCTAGGAAAACAATTGCTATTCTAAGAATTTTCTTTAAAGAAAATGTTAAACCAGGTTTAAATGTTTCAGGGAATTTGACAGTGTTTCCTATAACAACTCCAAGAAGAATTGCTATGATAAGAGGAGAAAAATTAACTGTTTCTTTAACAATTTGAAGACTAGAAATAAATGTGGCAACTATTGCAAGAACAACAGTTACTAAAACTCCTGGTATATATTTTCCCATAGACTTCTCCTTTTGAATTTTTATAGATTAAAAATGATATATGAAAAGCTTTTGTATATAGAATTGAATATATAAATTGATATATAGAAATCCTTAAAAATCTTCAAGAGCTGGGTTTACAGGAATAGTTCCATACTTAGCATCTTTAACAATTACTTTTCTTCCCTTTATAGATACTCTGCCATCAGCTATCCATTTTATAGCCTGAGGATATATTTTATGCTCAAATTTCAGTATTCTTTGGGAGAGAGTTTCTTCTGTATCTTCTGGAAGAACAGGAACAACTGCCTGAATAATGATAGGACCGTTATCTAAGTCTTTAGTAACAAAATGAACAGTACATCCTGAAAATTTAGAGCCAAACTCTATTGCTTGTTTTTGGGCATGTAGTCCCTGAAAAGCAGGAATTAAGGACGGGTGAATATTAACTATTTTTCCTTCAAAAGCGTCAATAAACTCTGGAGATAAAATCCTCATATATCCAGCTAATACTATTAGATCAGGATTTTTCTGTGATATAACTTCTGCTAGTTTTTTATCGTATTCTTTCCTATCTTTGTAATCTTTTGGGTTTAAGAAAAGTGCTTCTATACCGTAAGACTTAGCTATATCTAATCCTTTTGCATCTTTTTTATTTGATATAACTAAAGAGATTTTTGCGTTAATTTTGCCTTCTTCAATTCCTTTTATAATAGCATGTAAATTTGAGCCTCTTCCTGATATTAAAGCTACTATATTCAAGCCAAAAATCCTTTTTCTTTTAATTATATCAGAGATACGATGTTTAGGTATTTGTAAAAATTTTTTACACTTCTTTTCAAGAATATTCCAAAATTTGTAAAAAAATATTACATTTGAAAAGAGTTTCAATTAATTTTATTCTTATATCAAATACTTATGTATATGCTTAAAT
>JALWKR010000001.1 GCA_027081375.1 Persephonella sp. | reverse complement strand
ATCCTCTATCAAGATGATATATATCGTAAATTCTTGTAGTTCCTTCAGCTATAAGACCTGCTATAACCATAGCAGCACTTGCTCTAAGGTCTGTAGCTTTAACTTCTGCTCCTGTTAGTTTCTTTACTCCTCTTATAAATGCTGTTCTGTCTTTTACCTTTATATTAGCTCCTAGTCTTTCTAGTTCAGGTACGTGCATAAATCTATTTTCAAATATATTTTCAGTAATTGAAGAAAGACCATCTACAACTGACAAAAGAGTCATAAATTGAGCCTGTAAATCAGTTGGGAAATACGGATACTCTTTTGTTTCAATAGTTGTTGGTTTTAAAATTTTTTCTCTTTTTATAACAACTTCATTATTTCCTATTGGAATAATATATATACCTATTTCTTCAAGTTTTTTATTTACAAACTCTAGATATTCTAAAGGATAGTTTTTGATAGTAATATTTCCATCAAATAATGCAGATAATACTGCAAAAGTTCCAGCTTCTATTCTATCAGGTATTATTCTATGTTTTGTTCCGTGAAGTTTTTTAACCCCTTTTATGTATATAGTTGATGTTCCTTCTCCTTCTATTTGAGCTCCCATTTTTTTTAGCATTTTAGCTAAATCAACAACCTCAGGTTCTCTCGCTGCATTTGTGATAACTGTTTCTCCGTCAGATAAAACAGCTGCCATCATTATATTTTCTGTACCAGTTACCGTTATCTTTTCAAAATTTATACTAGCCCCTTTTAATCCGTTTGGAGCTTTTGCAATTATGTATCCATGTTCAACCTTTATGTTAGCTCCCATTTTTTCAAGGGCTGAAAGGTGAAGGTCAACAGGTCTTGTTCCTATTGAACATCCACCAGGAAGAGCAACTTTTGCATGTTTAAACCTTGAGAGCATTGGACCTAAAACAAGAATTGAAGCTCTCATTTTTGAAACAAGCTCATATGGAGCAACTAGTGAATTTATGGTTTTCTGGTGAAAAGAAAACGTTTTTTCTTCTATTTCTTCTATTGAGTAACCAATATAAGAAAGAAGTTCATTCATTGTTTTAACATCAAGTAAGTTAGGTACGTTTTCAAGGATTACTTTATCTTCTGTTAATAAAGATGCAGCCATGTTAGGTAAAGCTGCATTTTTAGCGCCGGATATCTCAACTGTTCCCTTTAAAGGAATTCCACCCTCTATTTCTAAATATTCAACAAGTTCAAGATTTTGTTTTATCATCTTTTTCTCCTATAATTACCCTATCTAAATTTTGTAAATCTTTGATACAGAATGCATGGAAGCCCTTGTTTTTTAATAAATTGCTAACTCTAATACATTGATTATGTCCAATTTCAAAAGCAAAAAAGCCACTATCTTTTAAAAAACTTACTCCTTCATTGACAATCTTTTCGTAAAATTCTATGCCTTCTTTACCAGCAATTAATGCTTCTACTGGTTCTTTTTTTACTTCTTTTGATAGAGTTTTGTATTCTTCTTCTGAAATATAAGGGGGATTAGAAACTATAAAATCAAATTTTTGATTTTTAGGTATATTTTCAAAAAGATTGCTTTTTATAAGAGATAATCTATCTATAACACCATGTTTTACAGCATTTCTTGTTGTAATTTGTAAAGCTTTATCTGATATATCAACAGAAGTCATTAAAAGTTTAGGTCTTTGCTTTAAAAGGGATATTGAAATTATTCCACTTCCAACTCCTATTTCCAACCCATGAACATGTTTATCTTTGGGTACTCTTTTTAGTGTCTCTTCTACAAGTATCTCTGTTTCAGGCCGAGGAATTAAAACCCCTTCTTCAACTTCAAACTCAAGTCCATAAAAGTGCTTTTTCCCTGTTAAGTAAGCTACAGGTACAC